>VGXO01000018.1 GCA_016873275.1 Phycisphaerae bacterium | reverse complement strand
CGGCGGGTTTCGTGCCGCGAGGACTCCTTGAGTTCCCTTTTCCCATCTTCCATCTTTCCTCTTCTCTTCTTCCTTCTTCTTCCTTCTCTGCTGCCACTTCTGGTTTCTCCATCGTGCAAGTCAAGTGTCGGGTGAACGACTCGTGACCGCGCCGCCGCCTTCGGAACCAGCCGCGGTGATCCTGGCGGCGGATCTGCTGAAGTGGATCATTCCCAAGGTGGGGCGGTTTCCGAGGCAGGTGCGCTACGGGTTGGGAAGCCGCATCGAGGCGGCGCACCTCGACGTGCTCGAGTCGCTCGTCGCGGCGCAGTACAGCCGCGGCTCGCGCCGCGGCGAGGCGCTCGAGTTCGCGAATCGGCGCCTGCAGGTCGCGCGGCACCTGCTGCGGCTTGCCTGCGAGATGACGCTTCTTTCGGAGCAGAGCTTCGTTCACGCGGCGAAGCTGCAGGTCGATCTGGGAATGCAGGTGGGCGCATGGCGAAAGGCATCGGACGCAACGGCGAACTCTTCCGCGACCTCTGCGAGCCCGGGCACCTGATCCGCGCTGCGCGAACTGCCGCCCGCGGCAAGCGCCGCAAGCCGGATGTCGCGAGGTTCCTGCTCGACCTCGAGCCGGAGTGCCTTAGGCTCGCGGAGGAACTGTCGGCGGGCAGGTGGTTCCCCGGGTCGTACCGCACCTTCCGCATCGTCGAGCCCAAGCCTCGACTGATCAGCGCGGCGCCGTTTCGCGACCGAGTGGTGCATCACGCGATCGTCTCCCTGCTCGAGCCCCACTTCGAGCGACGCTTCGTCGCGCACTCCTACGCCTGCCGGGTCGGCAAGGGGAGCCATGCGGCGCTGCGGCGGGCGAGCACCCTCATGGTCCGACGGCGGTTCGTCCTCAAGGCGGACGTCGCCAAGTTCTTCCCCTCGATCGATCACGAGGTCCTCAAGGCGGAGGTGCGTCGCGTGATCGCCGACGAGCGCCTGCGTGCGGTGCTTGATCGCGTGATCGACGGCAGCAATCCCCAGGAGCCGGTCGAGGAGTGGTTCCCCGGCGACGACCTCTTCACGCCCCTCGAGCGGCGGCGGGGTCTTCCGATCGGCAACTTGACCTCGCAGTTCCTCGCCAATGTCCTGCTCGATCGGCTCGACCACGAGGTGATGGATCGGCTCGGCTTTGGCGAGTACCTCCGCTACTGCGATGATCTGCTGGTGTTCGCGGACGAGTCCGACCGCCTGTGGCACCTCAGGGGCCGGATCGCCGAGACGCTCGAAGGACTGCGTCTTCGCCTGCACCCGCGCAAGGGCGGGGTCCACTCGACCTCGACCGAGGTTCCCTTTCTGGGGTTCCGCCTGAAGCAAGGCGAGCGGCGGCTGCTTCGACCGAGCGTGCTTCGGGCGACGCGGAGGCTGCGACGACTCTCGCAGCAGGTGCGGGGAGAGTGCCTGCCGGCGAACACGCTTTGGCAGAGTCTCGCGGCGTGGCGAGGTCACGCGAGGCACGCGACAGGACAGGGGGCGTTCGAGACGATCCTGTGTCGCTCGGGTGCGGACGCGATCGTCGCCAGCTTCGGGTAGGCTGCAATCGGCGACGACCTGTCCAACGGCACGAACCGGGTGTTGCGTGGCGGGAGCTGGAACAACAACTCCAACAACTGTCGTGCGTCGAACCGCAACAACAACGAGCCCGGCAACGACAACAACAACAACGGGTTTCGTGCCGCGAGCACCCTTCGATCGGAACCGACGGCCCTCGGGCGATGGCGCCCGGCGCCGCGGGCGGGCGAAGGAGTCCACGGTCGTCGGCAGGGTGAATGGCGAGACGCTGCTTCGCCCGAATCCGTCGTGACGGCACTGCGGACCGGGAATCCGGTCGGCGGTGCCGTGGACGGCATGCTTCGCTTCGGCCGCGTTTCCGTGCGGAGTCGCCGCGGCAAGCGGCGGATCACGGAAGCGCCCATCGACGGGCAAGACGATCGGAGATCGATCCCTACACTGCCGCCATGATCGATCGCGTCCGCCTTGCAGATCGGGTGATGGAGACGCTCGCGGAGTCGTTCCCCGATCGCCGGTTCTTCGGGCTGTGGCTCTACGGCAGCCATGCCCGGGGCGAGGCGACGCCGCGGAGCGATGTCGATCTTGCGGTGCTCGCCGACGGCAAGCTCGATCCGATCGCGGTGGGGATGGCGGCGACGCGTCTCGAGCGCGTTGCGGGAGCTCGCGTCGACCTCGTCGACCTTCGCGCCGCCCCGGGACTGCTGCGGGTCATGGCGACGCACGAGGGTCGCCTGCTCGCGGCCCCCAACCAGTTCGAGGCGGACCTGTTCGCGACCCACGCCCTTTCCGACCACGCGGCGTTCGGGCCCAACCGGCGGATGTGCACCGAATCCATGCGGGAGCGATTCCGTGGCGGATGAGGTCTTCATGCAGAAGCTCGCCAGCATCCACCGCTGCATCGAGCAGGTCCGGACCTTCGTCGCGGGCGATCTCGATCGACTTGAGGACCAATTGGTGCAGGATGCGGTTTGGTGCAGGATGCGGTCGTCTTGAATCTTCAGCGGGCCTGCGAGCAGGCGATCGACGCCGCCTCGCGGGTGGTCCCGCTTCGCGGGCTCGGAATCCCCGGCGACAGCGCCGAGGCGTTCACGTTGCTCGAGCGAGCGGGGCTGCTGACGGACGCCACCGCCGCACGCATGCGTTCGATGGTGGGCTTCCGGAACGTGGCGGTTCACCAGTACCGGATGCTCGACCGGGCGATCCTGCGGGCCGTGGTCGAGCGGCACCTCGACGACTTCAACGCGCTGTGTCGGGAACTGTCCGGTTCGTGACGAGATGGGAATGGGAAGACGTCGAACAGCGTCCGACCGTCCGACCGTCCGACACGCCCGGCTCGATCACACGTTGAAGAGGAAGTGCACCACGTCTCCGTCGCGGACGACGTAGTCCTTGCCCTCGCTGCGGAGCTTGCCCGCCTCGCGGATCGCCTTCTCGTTCTTGAACTGCTCGAGGTCCTCGATCGAGAAGCACTCGGCGCGGATGAAGCCCCGCTCGAAGTCGCCGTGGATGACCCCCGCCGCCTTGGGGGCGGTGTCGCCCTGGCGGATCGTCCAGGCCCGGATCTCCTTGGGACCCGCGGTGAAGTAGCTCTGGAGCCCGAGGAGGTCGTAGGCGGCGCGGGCGACGACCGCGAGCGCCGGCTCCTTCATCCCGAGCGAGGCGAGCATCTCCGCGCGGTCCGGCTCGCCGAGCTCGGCGAGCTCGGACTCGATCTTCGCGCAGACGACGACCGACTCCCCGCCGGTCTTCGCGGCGTGGGCGCGGACGCGGGCGACGAGCTCGCCGGAGCCATCCATGTGCGCCTCGTCCACGTTGCAGACGTAGAGCACCGGCTTCGCGGTGATGAACCCGAAGGACCGCACCGCGGCGCTCTCCTCGGGGGCGAACTCGAGGGCGCGGATGGGTCGACCGGCGTCGAGGCAGGCAAGGCAGCGCTCGAGGACCGCGACGCGGAGCTTCGCCTCCTTGTCGCCCGACTTCGCCTGCCGCTGCGCCTTGTCGAGGGCGCCCTCGATCTGCTGCAGGTCGGCGAGCATGAGCTCGGTGGCGATGACCTCGATGTCCCGCAGCGGATCGACCGTGCCGGAGACGTGCACGACGTCCGGATCCTCGAAGCAGCGGACCACGTGGAGGATCGCGTCGACCTCGCGGATGTTCGCGAGGAACTTGTTGCCGAGACCCTCGCCCTTGCTCGCGCCCTCGACGAGCCCGGCGATGTCGACGAGGCGGATCGCCGCGGGCACCACCTTCTGCGTCTTGACGAGCTTCTCGATGCGGGCGAGCCGCGGATCCGGCACCGCCACCACGCCCACGTTCGGCTCGATGGTGCAGAAGGGATAGTTCTGCGCCTCGATCCCCGCCGCGGTGAGGGCGTTGAAGAGGGTGCTCTTTCCGACGTTGGGCAGACCGACGATGCCGCATTCCACGGATCAAGCCTCCGACCGCGCGAGGCGATGGCTCGTGCCTCGCGGGGGTCGGGATGGTAGCGAGCGATGACCCGCGCGAAGGCGCCGGTATCATCGACCGCGGACGTCTGGCGGAAGGACGCTTCCTCCGCCGATGCGGCGGCGTGCCCTTCGTCGCGTCCGAGACCACGCATGCCCCGCCCGCGGCTTCTCCCCATCCTGCTCGCCCTGATGATGCTTGCCGGCGCACGCTCGAGCGTCGCGCAGGCGCCCCCGGCGATGGTGCGGACCGCGACCGTCGCCGCGGAGGACCTCGCGCCTCGGCGGAGCGTCACCGCCGAGCTGCGGGCGCCCCGCACCTCGACCGTCGCGGGCATCGAGGCGGGGATCGTGGAGGAGGTCCTCGTCGTCGAGGGCGACGCGGTCGCCGCGGGCGACCTCCTCGTCCGGCTCGATCCGGTGCGGGTGCGCCTCGACCTCGAGGTCGCCCGGGCGCAGGCGGCCGCGAGCGAGGCGGATCTTCGGGAGCGCGAGGCGGAGGAGCGGCAGGCGATCCGCGACCTCGAGCTCGTCGAGCGGAGCCGCGCAAGCGGCGCGGTCAGCGAGCGGGAGATCCTGAACTCGACGAGCGCCCGCGACATCGCCGCGGCGCGGGTCGATCGCGCCCGCAAGGACCTCGCGGTCGCGCGGGCGCGGATCGACCTCCTCGCGCAGCGGCTCGAGGACCTCGCGATCCGGGCGCCCTTCGACGGCGTGGTCACCGCGCGGCTCGTCGAGGTCGGTCAGTGGCTCGCGCCCGGCGGGGGGGTCGCGACGCTCGTCGAAGTCGACCGGCTCGAGGCGTGGCTCGCGGTGCCCCAGACGGTCGTCGATGCGGCGGCGGCGGACGTCGCGGGCGGGCGACCGCTTGACCTGAAGGGCGTGTTCCTGCGGATCGACGCGACCGGCGAGGTGATGCGGCTCGGGGAGCTCCGCATCGTGCCCGAGGTCGCGCGGAGCGGTCGGAGCTTCACCGCGATCGGCGCGATCGCGAACCCCGGTCGGAGGCTCCTGCCCGGCATGTCGGCGACGGCGTTCGTGCCGCTCGGCGAGCCGCGGGCGTGGATCACCCTCCCGAAGGACGCGGTCCTCTTCCGCGAGACCGGACCGATCGCGTGGGTCCTGCGCGGCGCGCCCGATGGTCCTCGCATGGCGATGCCGCTGCCGGTCGATCTTGCCTTCCCGCTCGGCGATCGCTGGGCGATCCACGCGGGCGGGCTCGCGGCGGGGGACGAGGTCGTCGTCGAGGGCAACGAGCGCCTCATGCCGATGTCGCCGGTCATGCCCCTGCCCGCCGCGGGCGCTGCGGCGGCGGGAGGCTGAGCGGCGGTGATCCGACGCGCGATCGAGCAGCCGGTCACGGTGATCTCGCTCGGGGTCCTCCTCGTGCTCGCGGGGTTCGTGGCGCTTCGGCAGCTGCCGATCCAACTCACCCCGACGATCGACGACACCATCATCTCCGTCTCGACCCGCTGGGATGGCGCCGGACCCGAGGAGGTCGAGCGGGAGATCGTCGATCCGCAGGAGGACGAGCTCAAGGGGATCGCCGGTCTCGAGGAGATGACCTCGACGAGCAGTCAGGGCGTCGGCACGATCCGGCTCCGCTTCCGCCTCGGCATGAGGAAGGAGGAGGCGCTCCGCGAGGTGAGCGACCGCCTGCGCCGCGTGGCGAGGTATCCCGAGACCGCGCGGGAGCCGGTCGTCGAGGCGTCGGACCCGGAGAACCGCGACTACATCGCGTGGATGGTCCTCTCGACGACGGACCCGACCCTCGACATCCGCACGCTCCAGGACTTCGCGGAGGATCGGATCAAGCCGCGGCTCGAGCGGGTGCCGGGGGTCTCCGACGTCAACGCCCTCGGCGGTCGCGAGCGGCAGGTGCAGGTGCGGTTCGACCCGGAGGCGCTCGCGCGGCTCGGGCTCTCGGTGAGCGACGTGCGGCGGGCGATCGCCGCGGCGAACCGCGACGTCTCCGCCGGGCTCGTCGCCGACTCGAAGTTCGATCTCCGCCTCCGCACGATGGGGCAGGCGACGCGACCGGAGGACCTCGCGCGGATCGTCCTCGCGGAGACGCCGCAGGGGGCGGTGCACCTCCGCGACGTGGCGGAGGTGATCGAGGACTTCCGCCGTCCCGACACCTTCGTCCGGAGCCGCGGCGAGCCGGTCATCGCCCTCAACGCCCAGCGCGATCCCGGCTCGAACGTGATCGAGGTGATGCGGGGGCTGCAGGAGGAGATCGCCGCGATGCGCGAGCCGGGCGGGCTGCTCGAGCGATCGGCGAAGTCGATGAACCTCGCGGGGGAGCTCCGGCTCGAGCAGGTCTTCGACCAGACGGTCTACATCGACCAGGCGCTTGACCTCGTCGTCGGCAACATCTGGCTCGGCGGGGCGCTCGCGATGCTGACGCTCCTCCTCTTCCTCCGCTCGCTCCCCGGGCTCGTGGTGATCGGGCTCGCGATCCCGACCTCGATCGTCGGCACGGTCGTCGCGATGGTGGCGCTGGGCCGCAGCGTCAACGTGGTGAGCCTCGCCGGCATGGCGTTCGCCGTGGGGATGGTGGTCGACAACGCGATCGTGGTCCTCGAGAACATCGACCGGCACCTCTCGATGGGGAAGTCGCCGATCAAGGCGGCGATCGATGGGACCCGCGAGGTCTGGGGCGCCGTGCTCGCCGCGACCGCGACGACGGTGATCGTCTTCCTGCCGGTCCTCCTCATCGAGGAGGAGGCGGGGCAGCTCTTCGCCGATCTCGGGCTCGCGATCGTCGCGGCGGTCTCCTTCAGCCTGCTCGTCTCGGTGACGCTCGTCCCCTGCGCCGCGGCGAGGTGGCTGCGACCGCGCGCCGCAAGCGCCGACCGCGTCCCCACGGGACCCTCCGTCTGGATCGCCCGGCTCGTCTACCGGATCTCGGCGAGCCGCGTGGCGAGCCTCCTCCTCGTCGCGGTCCTCGGCGGGGCGAGCCTCGCCGGATCGTTCCTGCTCTCGCCGCCCGCGGACTACCTCCCGCTCGGCAACCGAAACCTCGTCTTCGGCGTCATCCTGCCGCCGCCGGGCTACAACCTCGGGAAGCAGGGCGAGCTCGCGGCGCGCATCGAGGAGACGATCCGCCCCTTCTGGGAGGCGGGCCGCACGGCGCCGGGATCGCCCGAGCGCGACGCGGCGGTGCAGGCGCTGCCCGCGGTGCCGACCATGAACTGGATGACCGGGCAGCCGGGGGATCCGGTGGTGCCGGCACCGATCGAGAACTACTTCGTGGTGAGCGCCGGGTCGACGATGTTCCACGGCGCGATCGCCGAGGACGACGCCCGCGCGACCGACAACGTCTCGCTCCTCGCCCACGCGACCCGCGGCGAGGTGCTGCCGGGCGTGCTTGCCTTCGGCTTCCAAGTCCCGCTCTTCCGCGTCGGCGGCGCGAGCGGCGCCGCGATCAAGATCGTCTTCGCGGGCGACGACCTGCGGGAGGTCTCGACCGCGGCGGGCGCGACCTTCGGGGCGCTCATGGGGAAGTTCGGACCGGGCACGATCCAGCCGGACCCGCCGAACTTCAACCTCTCGGGACCGGAGATGCGGGTCGTGCCGCGCTACCTCCGCCTCGCCGAGGTCGGGATGAGCCCCGCGGCGCTCGCCGAGAGCGTGCAGGCGGCGGGCGAGGGGCTCTATCTCGGCGAGTACCGACCCGCCGGCGACTCGATCGACCTCGTCCTCATCGACTCGGCGAGCCCGCGCCCGGAAGGTCTCGATGGCTTGCGCGATCTCCCCATCGCGACGCCGAGGGGAGAGGCGGTGCCGCTCGGCGAGCTCGCGGAGCTCGTCGAGGCGCCCGCCGTCCCGCAGATCAACCGGGTGGACCGCCGCCGCGCGGTGAGCCTGCAGGTGACGCCGCCGCCGCGGGTCGCCCTCGAGACCGCGATGGCGGGAATCGACGAGGTGCTCGCGGGGCTTCGGGCGGGCAGCGTCATTCCGCCGACGGTCGAGGTGTCGGTCGAGGGAAGCGCGAGCAAGCTCGCCTCGATCCGACGGACGCTCCTCGGCGACGGCACCCTCCTCGGATCGCTCACCTCGAGCTTCGGGCTCGCCCTCATCGTCGTCTACCTGCTGATCGCCGTCCTCTTCCAGAGCTTCCGCCTGCCGCTCGTGATCATGCTCGCGGTCCCGTTCGCGACGGTCGGCGGCTTCGCGGCGCTCTTCGCGGTGTTCCTCTGGAGCCTGAGCGATCCCTACATGCCGGTGCAGACGCTCGACATCCTGACGATGCTCGGGTTCGTGCTGCTGATCGGGGTCGTGGTCAACAACGCGATCCTGATCGTGCATCAGGCGCTCAACTTCATGCGGGGAAGCACTCCCGACGAGGCGCCGGACCTGCGGTGGCTCGGCGGCGGGCGCCTCGAGCCGGGGCAGGGGCTCGGGTACCGCGAGGCGATCGCCGAGAGCGTGCGGACCCGCATCCGCCCGATCCTCATGAGCACGCTCACCTCGGTCGGCGGCATGCTCCCCCTCGTCCTGATGCCGGGCTCGGGCAGCGAGCTCTACCGCGGGATCGGCAGCGTGGTGACCGGCGGGCTCCTCGTCTCGACGGTCTTCACGATCCTCCTCGTGCCGCTCTTGATGAGCGCGGTCATGCGGTCTCGACCGGGGCGGGCGTGAGATGAGCACCATGCTCCCCACGACGGCGCCCGGCGCCCGCGGCGCGGTGGGCGAGGTCTGGTCGCAGGCCTGGCCGACCGTGCTGACCATGACGAGCTACACCGTCATGCAGTTCGTGGACAGCCTGATGGTCTCGCGGATCGGTCCGCTCGAGGTCGCGGCGCAGGGAAACGGCGGGCTCTGGTCCTTCGCGCCGATCTCCTTCGTCTTCGGGCTGCTGACGGTGATCAACACCTTCGCCGCGCAGAACCTCGGCGCCGGACGGCTCGACCGCGTCGCCGCGTACGGGTGGGCGGGGCTCTGGATCTCGCTCGGGGCGTGGGCGGTCGTCCTGCTTCCGATCGCGGCGATCCTGCCTTGGGCGTTCGAGTCGATCGGGCACTCGCCGGAGCTCGTCGCGGGCGAGAGCGCCTACGGAAGGATCATGCTCGTCGGGGGCATCCTCCTGCTCGCGAGCAAGGCGATGGGGCACCTCTTCTTCGGGCTGCATCGCCCGAAGCTCATCACCCTCGCCGCGATCGTCGGGAACATCGTCAACGTCCTCGTGAGCTACGTCCTCACCTTCGGCGAGGCGGGCGTCCCGGCGCTGGGCTTGCCGGGCGTCCCGGGCGTGCCGGCGCTCGGGCTCGTCGGCGCCGCGATCGGCACCACGATCGGCGTCGCGGTCGAGGCGGCGATCCCGCTCGCGGTCTTCCTCGGGCGATCCATGGACCGCGAGCTCGGCTCGCGTCGGGCGTGGCGGTGCGGACTGGGTCCGATCCGCGACCTCCTCCGCGTCGGCGCGCCCGCCGCGGCGCAGTTCGGGAACGAGCTCGTCTGCTGGACGATCTTCATGACCGTCCTCGTCGGTCGCTTCGGCGAGGACCACATGGCGGCAGGCTGGGCGACCATGCGCTACGTCCACCTCTCGTTCATGCCCGCCGTCGGCTTCAGCGTCGCGACGACCGCGCTCGTCGGTCGCTTCATCGGCGCCGGGCGACCGGACCTCGCGGCGCAGCGGGCGCGGACGGCGCTGGGAATGGCGATCGCGTGGATGACCGCCTGCGGGATCCTCTTCCTCGTCGGGCGGGAGTCGCTGGTCAGGGTCTTCGCCGATGGCGGCGACGCCCCGCCGGAGATGGTCGCGCGGATCGTCGAGATCGGCTCGCGGCTCATCATCTGCGCCGCGGTCTTCCAGCTCCTCGACGCGGTCGGGATCGTCTACTCAGGCGCCCTCCGCGGCGCGGGGGACACCCTGGTGCCGGGCGTCCTCACCGTGGTCGCGAGCTGGGGCTTCATCGTCTTCGGCGGCTGGCTCATCGTGCTCTGGATGCCGGACCTCGAGTCGCTCGGACCGTGGATCGCGGCGACCGCCTACATCATGGTCCTCGGGGTCGCGATGGCGTGGCGGTTCGAGTCGGGGGCGTGGCGGAGGATGCGGCTCGTCGGGGGCGAGCAGGCGGCTGCGGCGGCCGTGGCGCCGCTCCTCGGCGGTCCCCCCCAGCCGGATGCGGCGGCGGCGGTGGGGGACCTCGCCGAGGAGCTCGCCCTCGAGTCTCGGCGGCGCGAGGGTTCCTGAAGGGTTGAGGGGCACCGGTCAGGGCGATACAGTGCCCGATTCGCACTGGATCCGGATCCCCCGGCTCCTCGGAGGCGACGTCCATGGTTGCAGGCAGCGGACTCGACACCGTCATCGGCGGCAGCACGCGTGATGCCCAGAAGGCCGCCACCCTCGTCAAGCAGGCGGTCGCCTGCGAGCACGCGGGGGATCGGCAGGGGGCGATCGATTCCTATCGACGGGCGATCGAGTGCGACGACGCGGCGGACACCATCTTCCGGCTCGCGTTCCTCCTCGACCTCTCGGGCGAGGAGGAGGAGGCGGTGCATCTCTACGAGGAGCTCGCCTCCCGCCAGGATCCGCCGGTCAACGCCCTGATCAACCTCGCGGTGCTCTACGAGGACCGCGGGCAGTGGATCAAGGCGGAGAAGTGCCTGCGTCAGGTGCTCGAGACCGATCCCAACCATCCCCGCGCCCGGCTCTTCATGCGGGACGTGACCGCCTCGAAGGACATGTTCTACGACGAGGAGCATGACCGCGACCGCGTCCGTCGCGACGCCCTCCTCGACACGCCGGTCACCGACTTCGAGCTCTCCGTCCGCGCCCGCAACTGCCTCAAGAAGATGCAGATCCGGACCCTCGGCGACCTGCTCAAGATCACCGAGGCGGAGCTCCTCTCCTACAAGAACTTCGGCGAGACGAGCCTCACCGAGATCAAGGAGATGCTCTCGGTGCGGGGTCTGCGGCTCGGGCAGGGTCTCGAGGGCGGCGCCTACGCCCGCGTCCGCAAGGACATCATCGAGCAGCTCCGCGGCAAGGCGTCGGACGCCATCCTCAACAAGCCGATCTCGACCCTCGACCTCTCGGTCCGGGCACGCAAGGCGCTGCAGCTGCTCAACATCCAGACGCTCGGCGAGGTCGCGGCGCGGACCGAGGCGGAGCTGATGGGCGTCAAGAACTTCGGGACGACCAGCCTCGAGGAGATCAAGCGGAAGCTCGTCGAGCACGGGCTCTCGCTGCGGACGCTCGACTGACGCCCGCGCGCGATCGATCACGCCATCAAGAACGCCCGCGACCCCCGAGATCCTCGGGGGTCGCGTCGCATCACGGGAAGCGTGGTGGAAGCGACGGGCGAGGGCGGGACTAGTCCCGCACCGCCTTCAGCGTCACGAGGTCCTGCACGTCGAGCAGTCCGATCGGACGCCCCTCCGCGTCGATCACCGGGATCTCGTCGAGCCTCCGCTCCCGGACGAGCCGGACCGCGTCGCGGACCTGATCCTCCGCGCCGAGATGCACGGGGCTTCGGGTCATGACCTCGCGGAGCGGACGCCGGAGACCCTTCTCGCCCTCCCGCTGGACGAGCCGGCGGAGGTCGCCGTCGGTGAAGATCCCCGAGAGCCGACCGGTGCCGTCGACGAGGAGGAACGCGCCCGCACGCCGGTCGGCGCCGCTCGAGCGGATCGCCTCGAGGACCGGCGCGTCCTCGGAGACGACCGCGAGGTTCCGATCGACCCGGTAGCGGAGGACCTCGACGACCCGCCGCATCCCCACGCCGAGCATGCCGCCGGGGTGGTGCTTGTGGAAGTCGTCCGCGGCGAAGTTCCGCCGCTGCGCGAGGGCGAGGGCGAGCGCATCGCCCATCGCGAGCATCACCGTCGTCGAGGTGGTCGGGGCGAGGTTGTGGGGGCACGCCTCCACGATGTCGCCCATCGGCAGGTGCACCTCGCAGAGTCCCGCGAGGCTCGAGCCCGGGCGGGTCGAGACGCCGATGCGGGGAAGTCCATCCGCCCGCAGGATCCCCGCGAGCGTGACGACCTCCTCGGTCTCGCCGCTCGCCGAGAGGAGGAGCGCGACGTCCCCGCGGCGGATGCGACCGAGGTCGCCATGCACCGCCTCGGCGGGGTGCACGAAGTGCGAGGGTTGCCCGAGGCTCGAGAAGGTCGCGGAGAGCTTCTGACCAATCAGCCCGGACTTGCCCATCCCCGAGACGACGACGTGACCCCGGCACTGCTCGAGCAGGTCGATCGCCCGCGTCCAGTGATCGATGGCGCCCGCGGCGATCGCCTCCGCGACCCGCTCGATCGCGGCGGCTTCCGTGCGGAGGCTCTGCTCGAGGAGCGCCGATTCGTCGGTCCGGGAGGGCGCGGGCATCGGGGCATGGTATCGGCGGGGTGGTCGCTCCCCCTCGGGCGAGGTGATAGTCTCCTCGCATGCGAGGAGCGTCCGGCAGTCCCGTCGCGCGAAGGATCGTCTCCGGAGGCGACGGGGAGTACGTCGTCCGGCTCGATCGCTTCCAGGGACCGCTTGATCTCTTGCTCTTCCTGATCAAGCGTGCCGAGGTCGACATCCACGACATCCCGATCCACCAGATCACCGAGCAGTACCTCGAGCACCTCGGCGACCTGCACCGCGTGGACATCGAGACCGCGGGCGACTTCCTCGTGATGGCGGCGACCCTCGTCGAGATCAAGGCGAAGGCGATCGCGCCGCGCGGCGAGGATCCCCGCGAGGACGCCGAGCCGCTCGCCGGACTCGCCGACGCGGACCCTCGCCTCGACCTCGTGCGGCAGCTCCTCGCCTACCAGCGCTTCCGCGACGCGTCGGAGGCGCTCGAGAGCCTGCGGGAGGAGCACGCCCGCCGGCACGTCGTGCGGCTCGAGCGGGATGGCGGCGAGGAGCCCGAGACGAAGGAGGCGGAGGACGCTGCCGACCTCGAGCTCGAGGACGCGCACGTGCTCGACCTGCTCGAGGCGTTCGAGAAGATCATCGCGGTGGTCGACGTCGCCCGGCTCGGCGACCATCGGGTCGAGATCGACGACACGCCGATCGCGCTTCACCAGGCGGACCTCATCGATCGGCTCGAGCGGGCGCCGAACCGGCGCCTGACGCTGCAGGAGGCGTTCGCGGGACGCCATCGCCTCGAGATGATCGGGCTCTTCCTCGCGACGCTCGAGCTCGCGCGATCGCAGCGGATCGCGATCCGTCAGGACGCGATCGAGGCGCCGATCGAGATCGAGTGGCTCGGCGACGCGGCGTCGCCTGCGGTGGCGCCTGACGCCGAGAGGGCAGTCCCGGAGATGGAAGTCCCGGAGACGGAAGTCGCGGAGACCGTGTCGGCGGAGGCAGCAGTCGAGCCCGAGTGAGCCGTCGCCGTCAGCCGCCGAGGGCGGTCGGGACCGGCTCCTCGGCGAGGTCGCGGGCGATCGCCGCCACGACCCGCTCCTGCAGCTTCTTCGCGTCGGCGACCGAGGTCACGCCGTTGCAGAGGACGCTGAAGGCGCGGGCGCGACCATCCGGCGCCTCGACCACGCCGCTGAGGCAGCTCACGCCGTTGATGTAGCCGGTCTTCGCCCGCACCATGCAGCCGCGGAGGTCGAGTCCGCGGAACCGCTTCGCGAGCGTGCCCGACTCCCCGCCGACGGCGAGGCTCTCCCGGAAGCCCTCGCGGCAGCGGGGATCGTTCAGCATCGCGGCGATCCAGGCAGTCATGAGGTCCGCCCGCACGCGGTTGCGTCGGCTGAGACCGGAGCCGTCGGCGAAGGTCGTGCCCTCGAGGAGCGTCGAGTCGATGCGCTCGGCGATCACCGCCCGCAGCGCCGCGGTGCCGTTCCGCCAGGAGCCCGGCTCGCCGCTCCGCGCGTTCCCGAGCCGCTTGAGGAGCGCCTCCGCATGGAGGTTCGCGCTGTCGACGTTCGCGCGGGCAAGCACCGTGCCGATCGGGGTCGAGATCGCCGGCGCGACCTCGCGACCGCCCGCGGCGGGCTCGTCGCTGCGGGCGACGCGGTGACCCGCGACCCGGATGCCCCGCGCTTGGAGCTTCTCGGCGAGGAGCGCCGCGAAGAAGTCGGGGGCGTCCTTCATGGCGATGCGGATCGGCTCCTGCATCGGCGCGCGGACGTTGCCATGGAGCGTGAAGCCGGTGGTGGTCTCGCCGGGGGCGTGGGCGAGCCAGGGATCATGCTTCTCCTTCGCGCCGGTCGCCGAGGTCGCGCGGTTCTCGAGGACGAGGAACGCCGCGTTGGGGATGAACCGCCCCGGATCCGGTCTCGACCCGCTCCGCGGCTTCGGGCACAGGTGGACGCAGTTGCCGTGGAAGTTGAGCCCCGCCACCTCGGCGCAGTAGTGGTTGGAGAGCTGGTCCTTCGGCCAGTCCGGGTGCACCCGCTCGCGGTCGAAGATGCGGTCGTCGACGACGACCTCCCCGACCTCGCGGATCCCCGTCCGGGCGATCGCGTCGACCCAGACGTCGAGGAGCGCATCCACGTCGGCGAGGTCGTCGGCATCGCCATCGGCGCCGCGGTGGACGGTCTCCGCGAGGAGCTCGGGGTCGCCGAACGCCGGATCGCCGGCGCCGCGGACGACGAGGTCGCCGCCCGCGAGGACCACGGTGGTCCGGAAGCGGAAGTCCGGTCCGAGCGCCGCGAGCGCCGCCCCGCTCGTCAGGAGCTTCATGTTGCTCGCCGGGATGAGCGGAAGCGCGTCGCGAAGCTCGACGAGCTCCTCGCCGCTCGACACGTCGCGGACGCTGACCGCGACGGTCGCCTTCGGCATCTTGGCGGCGGCGACGAGGGCGGCGACCTCCCGATCGAGGTCCGCCGCGAGGCAGGGGGCAACGGACGCGGCGATCGGGAGCGGGGCGAGGAGGAGGGGGAGCGCGCGGATCATGATCCTCTCGGGGCAGGGACGTGAGGGGGGCGACCCGTCGGCGGGATCGCGGTTGATCGGCGTCGAACTCGATCGCGCTTGAGGGATCGCGGCTCAGCCGTCGAGCGACTCGCTCTCGAGGTTCGCGCTCTTGCCGGCGAGCTTCCGCTCGACGTAGCGACGCACCCAGTTCTCCCAGGTCTTGCCGCTCGCGGCGTCCTTCCCGCTGAACTCGATCGCGGTCACCTCGGCAAGCGGCACCACGGTGCGCCCGCGACCATCCGCCGGCAGCAACCGGAGCTCGCCGCGGTCGGCACGGACGTCGAAGAGGTAGCCTTCGATCCGACCCTCCCTCCGGTCGAGGGTCACGTCGCCGCGGTAGTCGACCGCCGCGGCGATCGCCTCCGCGAAGGTCGCCTCGCCGTGCGGACCAGCGCGATCGACCCGCACGCCCTGACTGAACGTCTGCTCGCTCACGAGTCTCCCTCCTCGTCGTCCTGCCTCGTGCCGCCCGAGCCGACCCACTCCATGCCGCTGATCGGATCCTGCATCCGCCAGGGAAAGGTCCGAAGCAGCCGGCGGATCACCGACCAGGCGATGTCCTCGTCGACGACCGTCAGCAGCATCTGCTGCACGGGATCCTGGTCGGGCGGGAGCTCGATCTGGATGCCGGGTCCGTAGAGGACGTCGCCCCCGGGGACCTCGGGACCGGTGTTGATCGCCGCCAGATCCTCGATGATCCGGGCGCGGCGGGCGATCGGCGACGGGCGGTCGCGGTCGGAGTCGCTGCGGGAAAGGATGACGAGCTGCCGCTGCATGGACGAGGGTGGGGACGGTAGCGGAGGCGCGGGGAGGCGTCGACCCGCCCGCCACCTCAGGGCGAGCCCGGCGGGGCTCCGCCGCCCGTGAGCCGGACCGCCACCTCGAGCAGGCGGGCGAGCGCCACCGGCTTCACGAGGTACGCCTCGACGCCGAGCTCCCGAGCGAACGCCTGATGACGCTGACCGCGGTTGGCGGTGATCATCACGACCGGCGGGCGGTCGGCGCTGCCTCGGAGCCGCTCGAGGACGAGGAGCCCGGACGCCCGCGGCAGCATCATGTCGAGGACGACGAGGTCCGGTCGCGACGCCTCGATCGCCGCGAGCGCCGACTCGCCGTCCCCAGCGAGGGAGGTCTCGGCGCCGGCGCCGCGGAAGGCGAGGTCCATGCCGCCGAGGATGTCCGGATCGTCGTCGACGAGCAGCACGCGGCGACCCTCGAGCGGTCGTTGGCTCATCGGGCGGTCGCCTCGGCTGGATCGCGGGGCAGATCCTCGGAGTTCGCGCGGATCCGCTCGATCCTCGCCGCGTCGAGCCAGGGCAGCGACTCGAGCCGCTCGCGGAGCCTCGCGGGCATCGGCTTTCCCTCGCGCTCGAAGCGTGGTCGGCTCCGCCAGCGGCGGTGGAGCCACCAGTACTGCTCGGGCGCCACGCGGACCATCCGCTCGATCGCCCAGGTGTACCAGGCGCTCACGAAGAAGATCGGGTCGGGGTGCGACTCCCACTCCTCCGGCTCGAGGCGGTGGACGCCGGTGATCTCGTAGCGGAAGTCCGCGGAGGTCCGGCGGGCGAAGCCGCTGATGAGCGGCAACCGCTCCCGCACCGCGAGGAGCGCGATCGACTTGTAGCTCGAGGCGAGCCGGTCGAAGAAGGGGACGAAGATGCCGTCGTCGCCGGCGTTCTGGTCGGCGATGAAGGCGACCTTGGCGCCGCGGGCGATCGCGGCGAGCACGCGGTCGGTGGCGCCCCACTTGGTGATGATCTCGAGCCCGTGCCGGGTGCGCATCCCGGTGAGCCACGCGTCGAGCATGGGGTTGTCGAGGGGGCGGGCAAGCGCGGTGAGCGGCAGCCCGAGCATCGAGAGCGTGTAGCCGAGGAGCTCGAAGTTTCCCTGGTGGGCGGTGATCAGGATCGCCGGCTTGTCGGAGAGCAGCAGGTCCACCGCGCCGCCGATCGACCCGAGGCTCACGTGCGACGCCCACGCCGAGGGCGTGATCCGCCTCGACATGACGAGGCTGTCGAGGAGGAACATCGCCATCAGCGAGCGGACCGATCCCTCGGCGAGCGCCTCGACCTGCGGAGGGGTGAGCTCGGGAAACGCCGCCGCGACGTTGAGCATCGCCCGACGGCGGTGCCGCGCGGAGAGCCGCCAGTAGATCGATCCCACCGTGGCGGCGGTGTCGTGGTTCGCCTCGCTCGAGAAGCAGGGGGCGAGCCCGCCGACCGCGCGAAGACCGACGTACTGGAGCCAATCGGACCAGCGGACCACGACGAGGCTCCGGAGGCGGGGCGTCGCGTCAGCTCGACCGACGGGCGCCTAGCGGGGGGTCGATCCGGTGAGGATCTCGAAGCGGGTGGCGTTCAGCACCGGGATCTGCGCCTCGGTCGCGCGGCGGAAGAGCCGGTCGTACCGGTCGTACTCGTCCTGCGCCTCGAGTCGCGCCTGGATCTGCTGGGCGCTCGCGTTCGGCGGGATCGGACCCGGCTGCGGCGGCTGCACGCCGAGGACGAGGAAGTCGAGGTCGCCGGTGAGGTCGTCGCCCTCGAGGACGATCCCGCCCCAGTCGCGGACCCGCTGGCGGATGTACTCCGCCTCCGCCTCGGTCGCCCGACCATCGCCGTCGAGGTCGAACTTGCCGAACACGAGGAACTTGAACTTGGTGTTGGCGTCGAAGACGGCGTTCGCGATCACGTCGCCGGGAACGACCGGGCTGCCGGTCGTCTCGCGGGTGATGCGGGCGGTCGAGGTGCCGTCGCCGACCTTGATGACCTGGATCGACGCCTTGCCGCGGGAGTAGTTGCCGGTCTTGGGATCGACCGAGATGCCCCGCGAGTCGGCGTAGACCTCGAAGGTCATGCCGGGCACGATGCGGTCCTGGCGACCGAGGTTGATGAAGACCTGGCGCTCGGCGCCGACCACGTCGAGCACCTCGCCGTCCACGATCTCCGCCGGGCTCTGCGGCTTCGGGCGGACCTCGCCGACCTTCGCGTCGAGCTCCGCGACGCGGGTGCGGAGCACCGCGTTGTCCTGGTTCAGCTGATCGACCTGCCCCTCGAGGTCGCGGACGCGCTGGGCGTAGCGGTTCTCGATGCGCTGGCGGACCTCGTCGATCCCCTGCACCGCGTCCGAGGTCTGACCGCGAAGATCCTCGACCGTCTTCGCGAATGCATCGAGCGACTTTCGCGCGTCCGCGAGCGCGGCGGCGTGCTGCCTCTCCATGTCCGTGATGGTGCCCTGCAGCTTCTTCGACTCGTCGTTCGCCGACGCGAGCCGGGTCTGCATCGTCTCGAGGTCCTGCGAGAGGCGGCGGACCTGCGATCGCTCGTTGCCGAGCACGGTCCGCACCGTCTGCCCCTCCGGGACGGCGAGGTCGCGCTGCATGTCGGCGAGGGTCGCGCCCGGATTGCCCGCGACGAAGGTCGCGACGTCGCTCGCCCGCTGCGCCATGGCGGCGTAGAGGCTCTGCCGGTTCGAGGTCGCGTCGCCGAGCATCGCCCGCACCGCGTCGCGGTTCCGCTCCTCGGTCGTGATGACCTGGGCGAGCGTCGCCTGCGACGCCTTCTCGGCGTCCTCCGCCTTCGACTTCCCGGTGAAGAGCACGATGCTCACGACCAGGAGCGCCACCGTCGCCACCACGAAGACCACCAGCGAGACCAGCATTCCGGTGCCGGCTCCTGCGCGGGTCGCCATGCGGGATCCTCTCTTGCGAACAGGCGAAGCGGCCGCCCTGCCGGGAGCCTCCCGGACGCCGCGTCGATGCGACCGTCTCCGGGAGCAATCCGATCCGCAAGTGTCGGCGCGAGCGTGGGGAACGTCAAGCGGGCACGACCCGCATCGCCTCCGGAAGGGAGGTCGCGCCGGCGCGGACCTTGGCGAAGGCGTCCTCCGCGAGCCGGGCGAGTCCGCCCTCCGCCTCCGCCACCGCCGCGATCCGCGAGGCGCTCGCCCGCTGCATCACCAGCTCCCTCGTCGGGTCGGAGAGGGTCATCAGCTCGTAGACGCCGAGGCGTCCGCGGAAGCCGGTCTGCCGGCACTCCCGGCATCCCCGGCCCTCCCGGATGGTCGCGCCCTCGGGAAGCTCGAAGCCGCTCGGGAGCTCGGACCGGCCCGGCACCCGGTCCTCGCCGCACGCCTTGCAGATCCGCCGGACGAGCCGCTGCGCCATGATCCCCTCGACCGAGCTCGAGACGAGGTAGGGCTCGACGCCCATGTCGAGGAGCCGCGTGGTCGCGCCGGGGGCGTCGTTGGTGTGCAGCGTCGAGAAGACGAGGTGACCCGTCAGCGACGCCTGCACGGCGGCGACGGCGGTCTCCCGGTCGCGGATCTCCCCGATCATGATGATGTCGGGATCGTGGCGGAGGATCGACCGCAGGCCCGCGGCGAAGTCGAGCCCGACGCCGTGGTTCACCTGGATCTGGTTGACCCCGGGGACGTGGTACTCGACCGGATCCTCGATCGTGATCGCCTTCACGGCGCCGGAGACGATCCGGCGGAGGCTTGCGTAGAGCGTGGTCGACTTGCCGCTGCCGGTCGGTCCGGTCACGAGCAGGATCCCGTGCGGTCGACCGATGAGGGCGTCCCAGCGATCCTCGATCCCGCGCGGCATGCCGAGGTCCTCGAGGCCCATCAGGACCGCGCTCTTGCTCAGGATGCGGAGGACCACGCCCTCGCCCGAGAGCATCGGGATGACCGAGACGCGGAGGTCGTACTCCTGCCCCTTGCTCCGCAGGGTGATGCGACCATCCTGCGGCTTCCGCTTCTCGGCGATGTTGAGGTTCGCCATGATCTTCAGGCGGCTCGTGATCGCGTGGCGGAAGCGGCTGACGGTGGCGGGGACGCCCGCGTCGGCGAGGACGCCGTCGATCCGGTAGCGGATCGCGAGCGACTCCTCGTAGGGCTCGATGTGGATGTCGGTCGCCCGCTCCTTGATCGCCTCGAGCAGCAGGTCGTTGACGAGGCGGATGACGCTCGCCTCCTGCGCCTGCTCGAGCTCGTCGGAGCGCCGCTCCTCGGAGCCGATCGTGGTCGAGCCGCCCTCCGCGGCGAGCGCGTCGAGGGTGTCGCCCGCGACGCCGTAGTGGGCGCGGATGAACTTCGCGATCTCCCGCTCCTCCGCGAGGACGAGCTCGATCGGCACGCCGGTGAGGAGCTTCAGCTCGTCGAACGCGCTGAGCTCGAAGGGATCGGAGGTCGCGATCTGGAGCGCCGTCTCCGTCCGGCGGATCGGCACGCACCGCTGCTTGAAGACGAGCCTCGACGGCAGCATCCGCAGCGTCGCCTCGTCGACGGAGATCGAGGAGAGGTCGACGATCGGCAGCCCGAACTGCTCGCCGATCGCCTCGAGGACGTCCTGCGCCTGCACGAAGCCGAGCCGAACCAAGGCGTGGTCGAGCCGCTCGCCGGTCCGCTGCTGCTCGCCGAGCGCCTCCGACAACTGAGTGCCGGAGATCAGACCGCGGTCGAGCAGGAGCGTGCCGAGACCCATGGGCGGGACGATAGGGGGGACGGAGCGGAGGCGACGCACCGTCCGATGGGTCCGCCTCCGATCCGGGCCTCTCCGAGCCTGCGCCGGATCAGGTCGGAGGCGCCGCGGATCGCGCCGATCGGCGATGGATCGTCGCTCGGCGCGGCAGGTCAGGCGCTCTGCGGGGAGCTGCGCGAGGCGCCGCGGCGGAGCATCATCGCGACCGCGGCGAGACCTTGGATGACGTTGCGGCGGCGACCGGGGGCGAGCTCGGCGGCGCCCATGCAGCCCGCGAGCGGGACCTCGCCGAGCCGGCGGCGGATCGCCGCGGCGTCGTGGTCGGGGCGGTGAAACAGGCGTCGCCCGCGCTGCCCGCAGCAGAAGAGCGCGATCGCCTGCGGGCGCTCCCCGACCGACGCGCCGTCGAGCAGCATCGCGAGGTCCTCCGAGGCGACCGCCGGATCCCGCAGATGAAACTGGATGGTGCGACCGGCGCGGATCGGCTCGCTCGTGAGGATCTCCCCGCGCCGCAGGTGTCCGGCGGTGATGGTGCGGAGCAGGTAGCCGCCCCGACCCATCAAGCCGCCCTCCTCCTCCGCGACGCCGACGAAGAGACCATGCCGCAGGCAGGCGCGGGCGTGCTCGTCGAGGTCGGCGGTCGCCTCCCGCGCCATCTCGATCGCCGTGCGCCCGCCGAGCGTCGCGAGCGCGGGACCGCGCACGGAGGTCACCACCATCGGACGACCGATCGGCCGCGACGCGGTCGAGACGAGCGACTCGACCTCGACCGCCTCGGCGAGCGTCACGCCCACCACGCCCGAGGCGAGGCGTCTCGACCCCTCGAGCAGGAAATTGCCGCCGACGTGGCTCGAGCCGCTCGCGACGACGCCGAAGACCGGCGGCACTGGATCGCCCGCCCGCTCGATCGCGGCGAGCAGCGTCGTCGCGGGGAGCGAGAAGGGATCGACGAACGCGACGATCGCCCGCGGCGCTCCCGACGCGGGGAAGCCGAGACGTCGCCGGATCGCCTCCGGCGTCCACGACTCGAGGGGACCCTCGCTCGGATCGATCGCGAAGGTCCGTGCCGAGCCTTCCGGAAGCGCGAGGGCGAGGACGGAGAGACCCGGGCTGCCCTCGAGTTCCTCCGAGCCACCGATCACCGCCTCCGCCGTCGTCCCGACGAGGTTGGCGGGGCGGAGGGTCCGCCGGATCGAGTCCACCGCCTCGGGGAGGGCGGATCGATGGTGGAACGACGCGAAGAGCAGGAGGGTCGACCCGGGCGCGAGTCCCTGTGCCTCGAGCCGCTCGCACAACTCGAACGCCGCCGTCCGGGTGTCGGCGTGGCGGGAGTGGGCGGCGGTCGCCCAAGGAAGGATGGAGAAGGCGGGAGGGGGCACGGGGTCGGGAAGATCGAAGGTCGGTCGAGGACCCTCAAGGGGTTGCATTCTTGCGGCGACCCTCCATAATCCCCGATTCCACCTTTCCCGAGGTGGTCGCCCGTTCGGAGACCGTCCCGTGCCGAATACCGAGTCCGCCAAGAAGCGCGTCCGTCAGAGCGTCAAGCGTCAGGCCTTGAACCAGTGGCGGAAGCGGCGCGTCAAGAACCAGGTCAAGTCGTTCCTTGACGCGCTTCAGAGCAAGGACGTCTCGGCGGCGGAGGCGGAGCTTCGGAAGGTGGCGTCGGTGCTCGACAAGGTCTCCTCGACGAGCACCATGCACCGCAACACCGCCGCCCGCCGCAAGAGCCGCCTCGCGCGTCGCCTCAACGCCCTGAAGTCCGCCCCCGCGGCGTGATCGAGACGAGTTGGCCGCCGGCGCCCCGCGGTCGTCCCGTTCCTCCGCCGGCGCCCGACGCAGGTCGGGCTCGCCGGAGGGTGAACGCCGAGGCTCCTCCCGCCTCGCGAGGATGCGGGACTCGATCGATGCCTACCTCGAGGCGTCGCGGCGTCCGCTGACGATCCTCTGCTTCCTTCTGCCCGCGGTCCTCTTCTATGAGGTCCGCCTGATGCTCCTCTCGGCGGACGCCGAGGGCGTCGTGGTCAACAAGGCGGAGCTCGGCGTGCTGCGGTTCCTCGAGGGGATCGGCATCGCCGGCGGAGGACGGCTGTGGCTGGCGCTCCCGGGCGCGGTGCTCGTCGCGGTGCTCCTCCTCTGGCACCTCATCGCCCGCGACCCGTGGAAGGTGTCGCTCCGCACGCTCGGGGTGATGCTCCTCGAGAGCGCGGTGATGGTGGCGCCGCTCCTCGTGCTCGCGAGGCTGTTCTCGACCTCCTCGCTCATGGCGACCGAGCCGGCGTGGGAATCGATGGGCGTCGGGGGCAAGCTCGCCGCGAGCTTCGGCGCCGGGCTCTTCGAGGAGCTCGTCTTCCGCATGCTGCTGCTCGGGCTGCTGCATGCGATCCTGATCGATCTCCTCAAGCTGCGCGAGCTGCCCGGATCGGTGCTCGCGGTGGCGGTCGCGGCGATCCTCTTCGCGGTCTACCACCCGCTGCAGGACGCCGAGGGCGGGCTCATGCTTGGGCGGGCGGTCTTCTACGTCCTCGCCGGGTGCTGGCTCGGCGCGCTGATGCTGCTGCGGGGCTTCGGGATCACCGTCGGGGCGCACGCCCTCTACGACGTGGTCGCCCTCCTCGGGACCTGAGCAGTTCTCGGAACCGCACTTCGCGGCGGTCTCCGGGTCGTTCCTCCCGACCTCTCGCGAGAAGATGCCGAATCGCGTCGGCTCCGCACGGCGAACGGAGCCGACCCGTCGCGGACGGCGTCGATGGCGTCATCGCGCCAGACCGCACCACTCCACCTCGAAGACGGCGGAGTACGGAGGGCAGGGTTGCCCTGCGCGTGATCGATTCGGACGGTTGGCGTGGCGTCCACGGAGAGGACGCCAGGAGGCAGACGTCGGGATGACCACCCTTGGAACCACGCGGCTCGACGCCGCGACCAACACCGAGCGAGTGCCCACCTCGCTGCACGGCTACCAGATCCTGCAGCGGCTCGGGCGCGGCGCCGCGAGCACGCTCTACGTCGCGTGCGATCCGGCGACGCGGTCGCTTCACGCGCTCAAGCACGTCGTGCGCCGCCCCGGCCGTGAGCGGGAGGACCAGCGCTTCCTCGATCAAGCCGAGAACGAGCACGAGATCGCCAGCTCGATCGACCATCCCGGCATCCGCGCCGCTCGCCGCATCATACGGATCCGGTCGATGCTGCGGGTCTCGGAGATCGTGCTCCTCCTCGACTTCGTCGACGGGGCGCCGCTCGACCGGATCCCGACCGACGACGCCTCGCAGATCCTCCGCTGGCATCTCCATGCGGCGCGGGCGCTCGCGGCGCTCCACGCGAGGGGCTTCGTGCACGCGGACCTCAAGCCCGGCAACATGATCGACCCCGGGGACGGCACGGTCGTCCTCATCGACCTCGGTCAGGCGTGCGAGATCGGCGCCAGGAAGCCGCGGATCCAGGGAACGCCCGGCTTCATGGCGCCGGAGCAGCGGCGCCTCGAGCCGCTTGGTCCGGCGACCGATGCGTTCGCCCTTGGCGCGTCGATCCTGCGGACCACCCTGCACGGGCGGTTTGCCTCGGAGCTTGGCTCGGCGGGCAGCAGCGCCGCACGCGCCTCGCTCGAGGGCACCGAGTTCCCGCGCCTCACCGCCGACGCCGACGCCGCCGCGGCGCTCTTGGCGGAGCACGGCACGGCGGACTCGGTGGTCTCCCTGGTGCGGCGCCTGCTTGCCCCGCGCCCGCAGGACCGCCCCTCCTCGATGCTGGAGATCGCGGAGATCCTCGAGGAGGAGGTCGCGGCGGGCGTGACGGCGTGACGCCGCCGGGCACCGCGCGGCGTCCGCGTACACTCGCGGCATGAGCCCCCGATCGCCCTCGCCTCGTCCGCGGAGGTCCTCCGGGACCTCCACGCGGCGCGGCGACGCGGTGCTCGAGGCGATCCGCGTGCTCGTCCTCGACGTGGACGGCGTCCTCACCGACGGCGGGCTCTGGGTCGATCCCTTCGGTCGCGAGCTCAAGCGCTTCGACATCAAGGACGGCTACGGGCTGCGCCGCTGGCTGCAGAGCGGGCACGAGGTGATCGTCGCCTCCGGTCGAGGCGGTCCGGCGACGCGGCACCGGCTCGGCGAGCTCGGGGTCCGCTGGGTGCTCTCCGCGGTTCCCGACAAGGTCGAGGCGGTGGGGCGGGTCCTCGAGCAGCTCGGTCACGAGTGGTCGGTGGTGGCGATGATCGGGGACGACCTCCCCGATCTCGACCTGCTCCGCATGGTCGCGCTCCCGGTGGCGGTCGCCGACGCGGTCTCCGAGGTCCGCGAGGCGGCGGCGTGGGTCACCGAGCGACCCGGCGGTCACGGCGCGGTCCGCGAGGTCATCGAGGCGATCCTCCGGAGGCAGGGGCGCTGGAGCGACCGCCACGACGCCTCGGGTTGAGCGAACCCGAACTTCGGGGAGGATGCCACGCATGCCGCCGCCCGAGCTCCTTCGTCAATCCATGCCTTCGCCGCCGCGACGCTCCTGGCGCGCCCCGCTCGCGATCGGCGGCGCGATCGCGGTCGCCGTCGCGGTGCTCGTCGTCGCGTGGAGCCTCGATCGGGAGACCGAGGCGCCGCGCGAGCCTCGCTCTCGCGAGATCGTCGACCTCGTCAAGCCCGCGCCGCTGACCGAGTCGGAGCGCGAGGGTCGCCGCGAGGAGGGCGAGGATCCGTGGACCACGCCCGGGGCGATCGAGCTCGCGGAGGGCGGCTGGGTCCAGGTCGCCGACGAGTCTGGTCGCCTGAGCCAGCAGTACGCGGCGTCGCGGATGGATCCACTGCCGGACCGCTGGGTGAAGATGACGAGTCCTCGGGCGGTCTTCTTCTCGCGCGATGGTCGCGTGACCACCCTCGAGGGGGATCAGGGCACCGCGCGGATCCCCGAGAAGGCGCTCGAGTCCGGCTCGCTCGAGGGTCGCGTGCGGATCGCGATCCACCGACCGGTCGATGGTCGCCCCGTGGACCTCGCCCGCGACGCGCCATGGGTGACGATCCTCGCCGACCAGGCGGACTTCGACGGCGCGGAGGGTCGCATCCGCTGCGACGAGGCGGTCTCGATCCAGTCCGAGGAGATCGACTTCGCGGGCGAGGGCATGCTGCTCGTCCTCGACGCGAGCGGTCGCGACCTCGAGCGGCTCGAGGTCGAGCGGGCGACGCGTCCGCTGGTGCTTCGGCGGAAGGCGACCGCACCGAGCGCCGCCGGCACCTCCGACGCGACGGCGGCGTCGACGCCCGCGCCGCCGGAGCCCCCGGTTCCTGCGGAGGGCGCGCCTGACGCCGTCGCGCCGCCGACCCCCGGGGACGAGGCACCGGCGGGGCGGTTCGTGCGGCTCGTGATCGAGCGCGACGTGGTGATCGTCCGCCGCGCCGGGGAGGATCTTGCGACGATCCGCGCCGATCGGCTCAGCGCGGTCTTCAGCCTCGAGGGCGGCGGGCTCGATGCGATCGTCGACGCGTCGCCCTCGCTCTCGCCCTCGCACTCCCCGAGCAGTCCCGCATCGCCGACCGCGTTTCTCGCCTCAAGCGTCCTGACCTCGACCGTCCGGAGTGCGCCGCAGGAGCCGGAAGTCGAGGGGACCCCGGCGTCGCCGATCGCGGAGGAGGTCGCGATCACCTTCGCGGGCGGGCTCGTCCTCGAGCCGCTTGCGCCGCGCGATCCGCGTCCGCTCGACGAGCGCGACGTCTGGGTCCGCCTCGACGGCGCGCCGGTCGAGATCGAGGACGCCCGCCGCGAGGCACGGATCCGCGGCGCCCGGATCGACTCGATCTCCGGTCCGAGCGGCGACCGGCTCGACCTCGTCGGCGGAGCGGATCCGATCCGCGTCGACTCCCCGACGCTCCTCCTCGAGGCACCCGGGGCGTCGTGGCGATCCGCGGAGGAGCGGGCGATCCTCGCGGGCCCCGGCATGATGGAGCTTCGCCCCGCGGGCGAGGCGGAGACGCCGCCGGTGCGGCTTGACTGGCGCGAGGAGGTCGATCTCCTGCTCGCCCCGGGCGGCGAGCGGCTTCGCCGCGCGGACTTCGAGGGCGGCGTCCCCGGCGGCGTGCAGGTCCGGACCGACGAGCTTCGTCTCTCCGCGACCCGTCTCGTCGTCGACTTCGTCGAGCCCGCCGGAGCCTCGCGCGAAGAGGATCGCCTCGAGCGGCTCGCCGCCGAGGGCGAGGTCGTCGCGCGGCGGATCGGCGAGCCGGGTGGGCTTGAGGCGGAGCGGGTGCTCGTCGAGCTCGTCGAGGTCGAGGGCGACACGAAGCCGCGCCGCGTCCTCGCGATGGGCGGAGCGCGGGCGTTCGACCGCCGACAGGTCGTGCATGCGGACTCGATCGAGGCGCTTCTCCTCGTCGCGGCGCCGGCGGAGTCCTCGCCGCGGGCGATCGACGCCGGCGGTCTCGAGCGGGCGGTCGCCGAGGGCAGCGTGGTGGTGGGGCTCGAGGACGGCACCTGGATCTTCGCGGAGAGGCTCGATGGCGACGCCGTGAAGGGTCGGCTCGACCTCGCCGGCGGGGACCTCGCGATCGTGCGGGATGGCGCGGTCCTCGACCGGATGACGACGCTCCTGCTTCGCGACGAGGCGTCGTCGCGCTCCGTCGAGGCGCCGCATGCCGGGCGCCTGCGGGCGGTCGATGGCTCGCTCCTTGATCCATGGAGGGCGCCGGAGGATGCCGAGGACCTCTCGACGAGGCTCGCGGCGCCGCCGGTCCGTCCAGACCCGAGCGAGGACCTCCGCCTCGCGGTCGCGTGGCGCGAGTCGATGCGATTCGAGGAGGCGCCGCCGGCGCAGCGGACCGGCGGCGACGCCGCACGCCTCGATCTTCGAGGCGGGGTGATCGCCCGCTCCCGCGGCGACGCCGGCGCCGACGACCGGATCGCCGCGGAGCGAGTCGAGGTCTTCTTCGCCGAGGCACGCGGCGAGGGCGGCGCGGTCGCGGCGACGAACGGCGACCTCGAGCCGCGCCGCCTCGACGCGACGGGCGAGGCGGTGCTGGAGGCCCGCCGCCGGGCGGAGGGCGCCGCGGCGGATGCTCCGCCGAGCCTCTTCCGCATCGCCGGTCCGCGGCTCGAGCATGACCTCGCGAGCGGCGAGGGTCGCGTGCCCGGCGCGGGCACGCTGCTCGTCGCGGAGCCGGGCAGCACCGCGACCGGCGTCGGACGCGGCGGGACCTCGCGGTTCTCGTGGGATGGTCGCCTCGACCTCACCCGCGAGTTGGCGACCCGCTCCCGGCTGGTGCTCGCCGACGACGTCGAGCTGATCCATGCCCCCGGCGCCGCAGGCGAGAGCGTGACGCTCACCGCCGACCGCATGGAGGTGCTCGTCGACCGCCCCGAGGGCGCCGCGATCACGCCCGAGACGGCGGTCGCGGAGGCGACGCTCGTCGAGGTGCGGGGGATCGGCAAGGTCTTCGTCCGCTCCCGCGAGCGCGACGTCGAGGGCGATGCGTTCGAGTACGACGCGGAGAAGGGCATCGCGACGCTCACGGCGCGACCGGGTCGCACGGTGTCGGTGCTTGCGCGGAGCGCGCCCGGACCCACGCGGGCGGAGAAGGTCACCTGGAACCTGCGGACCGGGCGGATCGAGATCGTCGGCGCTCGCGGCGAGGGCGGGGCGGGTCCGTAGACCTCGCGGCGCGGACGAGACGGACCCCGCGGCCGCCAACGGATCGCGCGATGCGCACGCCCCCGCGACGCTAGAGCCGCGTGCGGATCGCCCAGAGGTCGGGGAATGCCGGGCGGAAGAGCGTGTTGACGAGGTAGCCGACGCCGGCGGAGCCGCCGGTGCCGCCCCGCATGCCGATGGTCCGTTCCACCATCTTCACGTGGCGGTAGCGCCACTCCTGCACGCCCTCGTCGAGGTCGACCATCAGCTCGCAGACCACGCGGAGGTCGGGCTCCCCGTGGTAGAGCGCAAGGAGCGCCTCCTGCAGCGGCTCCGAGGGCTGCGGCGCCTCGCGGACGTCGCGGGCGAGAAGCGCCGGCGGGACCGAGATCCCGGACGCCGCGAGGAAGCGCAGGAACGCGTCCCACAGCGAGGGCGCCGCCATGCGGCGCTCGAGCCGCGTCCGCTCCTCGATCGATCCGTCGTAGCGCTCGATCACGCCCGGTCGCTTGTTGCCGAGGAGGAACTCGAACTCGCGGAACTGCGCGGACTGGAACCCGCTCGCCGACTCGAGCCTCGCCCGGAAGGAGAGGAAGGAGACCGGCGTCATCGTCTCGAGGACGTCGATCTGCGCGACGAGGGTCTTGAGGATCGTCAGCATCCGCCGCAGCGTCGCCTGCGCGGTCGGCCGCTCGCCCGCGGCGAGCCGCGCCGAGAGATGGTCGCCCTCCCAGAGCATCTGCTTGAACCAGAGCTCGTAGACCTGGTGGATCACGATGAAGAGCATCTCGTCGTGCTCCGGTCCCGGCGAGCGGGGCTGCTGGAGCGCGAGGAGCTCGGGGACCTTCAGGTAGCTGGCGTAGGTCAGCGGGGCGGACGGTGGACGATCGGATTCGCGGGGGGTCGTCATGGTGGCTCCGCGGGCATTGAAGCAGAAGCTGAGGTGGCGCGGGCGGTACCATCGCACTTCGCCGCCCGCGAGGTCACGAGTTGGACGATCCGCTCCCGGCCCCTGACGAGGACCTCTTCGAGCACGCCGTCCGCCTGCACGAGGAGGGACGCCTCGCGGAGTCGATCGATCTCTATCGACGCCTCGTCGATCTCGAGGGGGAGGATCCCATCGTGCTCGAGCTCCTCGGCGGAGCGCTTCGGGATGCCGGCAGGGCGGACGAGGCGAGGCGATGCCTCGACCGATGCCTCGAGCTCGACGCAAGCGCTCCGACCGCCTGGCTGCAGCGGGGGATCCTGCGCGAGGCGAACGGCGATCCGATCGGTGCCCTGGCGGACTACCGGGCGGCCTACGAACGGGATCCTGGATCGGCGGAGGTCGGCGAGCGGCTCGGGTCGATGCTCGTCGAGCAGGGGGACCTGCCTGGGGCGTGGTCGGTGCTCGATCGTGCCCTCGAGGGCGCCGCTGAGGCGTGGTCGCTCCGCCGCCATCGCGCCGCCCTCGCGCTGAGGCTCGGTCGGCTCGACGTCGCGTCCGAGGATCTCGACCGACTGCTCGCCGCGGACCCCGACGACCTGACGGCGCTCTCGCTCCTCGCCCGCCTCCGTGCCTTGCAGGGGCAACCCCGTCGGGCGCTCCAGGCGGCTCGCCGTGCGTTCCGGGTGCTTCCGGAGTCCTCGGTGACCGTCGTCAACCTCGCCACCGCGCTTGCCTCGACCGGGGAGGCGTCGGAGGCGATGGAGGCGATCTCCTTTCTCGATCGGTCCGGCGCGTCCGCGGTCCCGCCGCGAGACCGCACGCGGATCACCGCCATGGCGGAGATCGTCCTCGGTCGACTGCCCGAGGCGTCGGAGCGGCTTCGTGGATGGGTCGATGGACATCCCGATGACGCGGAGGTGCTGGGGATGCTTGCCACGGCGCTTCGGCAGTCCGGGAGGCTCTCCGAGGCACTCGCGATCGTCGGTCGCGCGGTCGCCTTGGATCGTGACTCGTTCTCCCTGCAGATCGAGCACGGTCGCGTCCTGCTCGCGCAGGGAGACGCCGAGGCGGCGATCGCCGTCTTCGCGCGGGCATGGGAGGCGAGCGGCAGGTCAGGTCCCGCGTCGCTCGAACTGTACTCGGCGCTCCACCGTCGCGGGCTCGTGACGCGGGCGCTCGAGGTGATCGACGCGGCGCTGTCGCGGGACGATTCAGACGTCGCGCTGCGGGTGGCGCGAATGGTGCTCCGGTCAGAGCTGGGGCGGCATGCCGACGCGCTGGAGGATGGCGCCTTCCTCGAGGCATCGCCTGACCCGTCGGCGTCGCAGGTATCGAACTACCTCCTGTCGCTCCAGTACCCCGGGGCAATCGACGAGCCGATGGTGACCAAGACGCATGCTCGCGTCGCGCCGCGGGTGGGCGCCGCGACGGGGAAGAGACCTCCGGAGGTCCATCCCGACGAGAACCGACCGCTGCGGGTGGGGTGGGTCTCCGGAGACCTGAAGGGGCACTCCGTCGCATGGTTCCTCGGACCGCTGCTACGGTCGCTCGATCGCCGAACCTTGTCGTCCGTCGCCTACTCGAACACCGTCGCGGGGGACGCCGTGACCGACGCGATGAGGGGGAGGTTCGCCGAGTGGCGGGACGTCCCAGGACGTCCCGACGAGGTCGTGTCGGAGATGATCCGCTCCGACCAGATCGACGTCTTGATCGACCTGAGCGGACATACCGGCGAGAACCGCCTCGGAGTCTTCCGCGGTCAGCCGGCGCCGGTGCAGATCACGTGGCTGGGATATCCGAACACCACCGGGCTGCCGGAGATGGGGTGGCGCCTCGTCGACGAAGTCACCGATCCCGAGGGGTCGGATCACGCGGCGACGGAGGCGCTCCTTCGCATGGGAGCACCGTTCCTCTGCTTCGACGCGGAGCACGCGGCGATCGATGTTCCGCGGCGTCCGGATCGTCCTCTGGTCTTTGGGAGCTTCAACAACACCGCCAAGCTGAGCGATCCCTGCCTGGTGCTCTGGTCAGCGGTCCTTCGCGCGGTGCCGGAGTCGAGGCTCCTCCTGAAGTCGCGGCAGTTCGAGGATCCGGTGTTTCGCGCGGCGATGCTCGATCGGCTGGATCGGTTTGGCGTCGCGCCGTCGAGGATCGAGCTGCGAGGCTTCGCGCACGGCGTCGCGGCGCACCACGGCTTCTACGGGAAGATCGACGTCGCGCTCGATACCTTTCCCTACCACGGGACGACCACCACGTGCGAGGCGCTGTGGAACGGCGTGCCGGTCGTCAGTCGGGTCGGGCAATGCCATCGAGCGCGGGTCGGCAAGACCCTGCTCCGCGCGGCGGGACTTCCAGAGCTTGCCTGCGAGGACGATGCCTCCTTCGTCGAGACCGCCCGCGAGCTCGCCCGCGACGCCGCGAGGAGACGATCTCTTCACGAGGATCTCCGGCAACGCATGCGGTCGAGCCGCTTGTGCGACGCGACCGATTTCGCGACTCGCTTCGAGGCGGCGATCCGGCACGCGTGGGTCCAGTGGTGCCGCGGCGTTCCCCCCCGGGCGGCATTCCTCGGTCGAGCGGAGGGTGCTTCGCCGGCGGCTACCTGACCGCGGCGAGCGAGGATCCCTCGCGTCGCGACGAGATCGACGACGGCCTCGGCGCCGTCGGATCGCCGAGACCTGCCTCCTCGCAGAGGAGCCTCGCCGTGATCTGCGAGGAGAGGAAGATCACCGGGAGCCCGGAGCCGGGATGCGTGCCGCCGCCGACGAGCCAGAGCCCGTCGACGCCCTTCATCCGGTGCGGCGGGCGGCGATAGAGCATCTGCGGCAGCGAGTGCGCCATGTTGAAGGTCGCGCCGAGGTGGATTCCCTCGCCGCGCCACGTCTCGGGCGTCACCGTGCGGATCGCGCGGATCCGCGAGCGGAGGTCGCCGATCCCGGTGAGTCCCGCGACGAGGTCGAGGGTCCTCTCGCGGAACGCCGGCGTCTCCTTCGCCCAGTCGATCGATCCGCCGAGGTTGGGGACCGGGACGAGCACGTAGAGGCTCGAGTGACCGCGCGGGGCAAGCGTCGGGTCGAGCCGCGAGGGGTTGCAGACGTAGAAGGAGGGCTTCTCGCTCAGCCTTCCGTGCACCGCGATGTCCGCGAGGTTCGTCTCGTACTCGTCGGAGGTCCGGATCACGTGGTGGGGGAGGTCCACCTCGCCGTCGATCCCGAGGTAGAGCATGAACGTGCTGCAGGAGTACTTCTTCGAGTCGATCGCCCGGTCCGACCAGCCCGGGCGATGGGTCTCCGGCACGAGGTTCTTGAGCGCCCACGCCGCGTCGGCGTTGAGGATCACGTGGTCGTAGCGGCGCTCCTCGCCGTCCACCACCACGCCCCGCACGGCGCGACCCTCGAAGGTGACCCGCTCGACGGTCGCGCTCGTCCGCACGGCGCCGCCGAGCGCCTCGAGCCGCGCCGCCATCGCCCGCACGAGGGCGTTGCATCCGCCGATCGGATGCCAGATGCCGTACTCGTACTCGATGAAGGGAAGGATCGAGAAGAGGCTCGGGCACTCGAAGGGACTCATCCCGAGGTACTTGCTCTGGAAGCTCATCGCGAGCCGCACCTGCGGATGGCGGAAGTAGCGACCGAGCAGCGTCCACAGGCTCTCGCCCGGGCGGATCGTGGGCGCGGCGCGGATCGCGTCGAAGGACACCAGGTCGAGCCACGACCGCATCGGGCGCCGGAGGATCGGCGTCATCGCCTCCAGCTTGCGCCGGTTGTCCTCGATGAACCTGGCGAAGCCGACCGCGTCGCGGGGATCGATCGCGGCGAGCCGCTGCTGCATCCGCTCGAGGTCGCTCGTCGCGTCGAGGACGATCGGCGCGTCCCCGGGTCGACCGAGGATCAGCCGATACATCGGATCGAGCCGGCGGAGCTCGACGGAGTCCGCGAGCGACGCCCCCGTCGCCGCGAAGATCTCCTCGAGGACGTAGGGCATCATGAAGAAGGTCGGACCGCAGTCGAAGCGGTAGGGACCCTCCTCGAGCCGCCGCGTCCGGCCGCCCACGACCGCCTGGCGCTCGAGCACCTCGACGTCGGCGCCCTGCGCGGCGAGGAGCATCGCGGTGGCGAGACCGCCGGGACCTGCCCCGACGACGGCGACCCGCGGGGCGGAGCGCTCGGGACCTCGTCTCGAACCGTCGCGTGCGGGCGTGGCGATCATGCGTCGTTCCTTCGATCCATGGAGCCGCCGAGGATTCGACGGGACCTCCCGAAACCCGGTCGGTGTCGCCGCGAAACGACGCGTCGACGCGGGTTTATACTCGCGAGGGAAGGCGGGCGAGGTGCTCGGCGGGCGGCGGATCGCCCGAATCGAACGATCATCCGATCCTTCCGACCGCGTCCGACCTGACCCTGCGCCGAACCCTTCGACGATGTCGAGCGATCCCTTCCCGCTGTCGGCGCGACTGAGGTGGCTCGACCGCCTCGATCGGCTCGTCGCGGCGGACGCGGAGACGCTGGTCGGGCTCTGCGTCGAGGAGATCTCGAAGCCGCGCCACGAGGCGATCGCGGCGGAGATCCTGCCGCTTCGCGCGGCGTTCCGCTGGGCGAGGGCGAACCTCGCGGGGCTCCTTCGGACCGAGGTCGTCACGGGGCGTCCGTGGTGGCTGCTCGGGCAGCGGCACTGGGTCGCGCGGGCGCCGCTCGGACGCGTCGCGATCATCGCGACCTGGAACTACCCGATCCAGCTCCTCGGCATCCAGCTCCTGCAGGCGGTCGCGGCGGGGAACCGCGTGGTGGTGAAGCCCTCCGAGCGGTCGCCCCGCACGCAGGAGCGCTTCCTCGAGCTCGCGGTCGCCGCGGGGCTTCCGGATGGTCAGCTCTCCTGGGTCCGCCCGACCCGCGAGGCGGGGCGGATCCTGCTCGAGACCGAGCGGTTCGACCACGTCGTCTTCACCGGATCGACCGAGGTCGGTCGCGAGATCGCCGCCGTCGCGGCGCGGTCGCTCACCCCGACCACCCTCGAGCTCTCCGGTCGCGACTCCGCGTTCGTCCTCGACGACGCCGACCCCGTCCTCGCGGCGCGGGTCCTGTGGCAGTGCGTCGAGATGAACGCCGGTCAGACCTGCATGGCGCCGCGGCGGATCCTCGTCGATCGCCTTGCCTGGCGCGGCTTCCTCGGCGCCCTCGCGCCCCTCGCCGCGGCGGCGAGACCGCGCCTGCTGATCGACGAGGCGGCGGCGGCGCGGACCTCCCGGGTCGCCGCGGCGGCGATCGCCTCCGGCGGGCGCAGCCTGAGCGGCACTTACGAGCCCGCGATCGGACGGGCGATGCGACCGGTCGCGGTGATCGATCCCGACCGCGGCTCCGACCTCGTCGCGGGCGATCACTTCGGTCCGGCGGTCGCGGTCCTTCCGGTCGATGGCGTCGAGGACGCCCTCGCGGTGCACGAGGCGTGCGACCAGCACCTCGCGACGAGCGTCTTCACCGCGCGACCCCGCCGCGTGGACGCGTTCTTCCCGAGGCTTCGCGCCTCGGTCGTCACGATCAACGACGTGATCCTGCCGACGGCGCACCCGGCGGTCTCGATCGGCGGCGAGCGCCGCAGCGGCTGGGGACTCTCCCGCGGTCGCGCGGGACTGCTCGCGATGACGCGGGCGGCGACGGTCTCGACCACCTCGACCCGGTGGCGGGTGCCGCCCCGAGCACCCGACGCGCGGACGACCGCGATGCTCGCACGGCTCGCGGCATGGGGGCGGGGCGCCGCGCGACCGCCCGCCCTCGACGAGGCGACGCCGAAGCATCCATCCACGGCGGAGGCGGCGCCCTCCGCGGCACGGAGCAGGGAGGACGCATGCGCGACGCGACCATGACGAAGAGGAGCACGATGGCGAGGAGCACGACCCCCCGCGCGGTGGTGATCGGCGGAGGTCTCGCGGGACTCGCCGCGGCGGTCGAGCTCCGCACGCTCGGCTGCGCGGTGACGCTCGTCGAGAAGAACCGCCACCTCGGCGGCAAGATGAACGTCCTCGAGGAGGGCGGCTACCGCTTCGACATGGGACCGACCATCCTCACGATCCCCGCGGTCGTGCGGGGGATCATCGAGCGGTCCGGTCGCCGCCCGAGCGACTATCTGACGCTCGTGAGGCTCGACCCGCAGTGGCGCTGCCTCTACGAGGACGGCACCGTCATCGACCTCCGCGAGGACGTCGAGACGATGGCGAAGGCGATGGACCGGCAGTTCCCCGGTCGGGGCGCGGGCGATGGGTGGCGATCCTTCATCGCCTACAGCCGCCGGATGCTCGGGCTCAGCGAGAAGGTGTTCTTCTACAAGGACCTCGGCGGGATCGGCGACCTCATGCGGAAGCCGCCGCCGCGGGAGGCGGGGCTCCTCCGCGACGTCCTCGCGATGCGGATCCACAGCACGATGGCGACGACCCTGCACCGGCACCTCGCGGAGCCGCATCTCGCGCAGCTCTCCGAGCACTTCCTGCAGTACGTCGGCTCGAGCCCCTTCCTCGCCCCGGCGATCCTCTCCCTCATCGCCGCGGCGCAGGTCGATCAGGGCTGCTGGTACTCGATGGGCGGCACCCGCGAGGTCGCGCGGTCGCTCGCGCGGATCCTCGCGGAGGAGTCCGCCTCCGTCCGCACCGGCGTCGGCGTCCGGCGGATCCTCGCGGAGGGCGACCGCGTGCGCGGCGTCGAGCTCGAGGACGGCTCGACGATCGAGGCGGACCTCGTCGTGAGCAACTGCGACGTGCAGCGGACCTACCGCGATCTCCTCGGCGGCGGGCGGGACCTCGCCGAGCAGCGGAAGATCGCCGCGCGGTACGAGCCTGCCTGCAGCGGGGTGGTCCTCTACCTCGGGCTCGACCGGCAGTACGAGCACCTCGCCCACCACAACTTCCTCTTCTCGAGCGACTCGCGGCGGGAGTTCGACGACCTCTACCGCCGCGGCGTCCCGGCGCAGGATCCGACGCTCTACCTCTGCGTGCCGAGCCGCACCGATCCGGACCAGGCGCCCGCGGGCGGCGAGGCGCTCTACATCCTCGTGCACACCGCGTACATCCGTCCGGGGCAGCGGTGGGATGGTCCGGGCGGCCTGCTCGAGCAGTACCGACCGGTGATCATCGAGAAGCTCCGGCGGAACGGCATGCCGGACCTCGTCGATCACATCCGCGTCGAGCGCACGCTCTCGCCCGCCGGGATCGAGCGGATGTACAACGCCGAGGGTGGCGCGATCTACGGGCTCGCCTCGCATGGTCGCCTGCATGGCGGCTTCAAGCCGAGGAACCGAAGCCGCGTCTACCGGAACCTCTACCTCGCCGGCGGGAGCGCGAACCCTGGTCCCGGCACGCCGATGGTGATGATGAGCGGCGTGACGGCGGCGTGGGCGGCGGGGGAGGACTTCGGTCTCGCCGCGGGACTCCGCCGCGAGGCGGCGCCGGCGGTGGGGGTCTGACCGGCGATGGAGGCGATGGTGCGGGGAGGCGACGAGTCATCGAGCCGGTCCATGGCGGAGGACCTCCTGCTTCCCGGGCGACCGAGCCCGCGGATCGCCGCGGGCATCCGCTGGTACGCGCGGCGGCTCCTCCGCCGGAGATTCCACGCGGTGCGGCTCGCCCGCGGATCCGCCGAGGTGATCGCGCCGATCGACCGCAGCAGTCGCCCGACGATCCTCTTGCTCAGTCACGCGAGCTGGTGGGATCCGATCCTCGCGATCTGGATCTGGGACCGGTTCTTCGGATCCCGCGGCGCCGCGGGACCGATGCACCGCCGCGAGCTCGAGCGCTTCCGCTTCTTCCGCGCGGTCGGCATGTTCGGCATCGATCCAGACGACCCCGCGAGCCTCGAGGCGATGCGCGACTACCTGCGCCCGCGGATGACGCAAGGGGGCGAGGTGCTCCTCCTCACGCCGCAAGGGACGCTCACCGACGTGCGGACGCCGATCCGCCTGCGTCCCGGGGCCGCGGCGATGGCGGCGTCGCTCGAGGAGGTCGAGGTCGTCGCGGTGGCGGTCGAGTACGCCTTCTGGCTCGACCAGCGCCCGGAGGTCTTCCTGCGGGCGACCCGCTGCCGCCCGACCGCCGAGGGGCGCCTGCCCTCGACCGCCGACTGGCATCGCGCGATGCAGGGCGCGATGCAGGAGAACGCCGCGGCGCTCGCGTCGCAGGTGATCGCGCGGGATCCCGCGGCGTTCGAGGTGCTCGTCGGCGGCGAGACCTCCATCCATCCGGTCTACGACTGGTGGCTCCGCCTGTGGGGTCGCGCGGGCGCGATCGACCGCGAAGGACGAGACCGCGGAGGCTCGCCATGAGTGTTCATGGCGACGGCGACGTCGAAGTTCCGGGCGCCAACCTCGCGGCGGGAGCCGCCTCGGCGGAGGCGCTGCCGTGGATCTCCTCGCCGCTTGCGGTCATCCTCGCGGTCGCGGTGGTCATCTCCGCGATCACCCTCACGATGACCGTGCGGAACCTCGCGCGGTATCGACCGGCGCCGAGCACGGCGCGGCGACCGGGATCCCTCGCGGTCTGCATCCCCGCGCGGAACGAGCGGGCGAACCTCCGCGCCTGCGTCGAAGGCGCGCTCGCCGCGGCCGGCGAGCAGGTCGCGGTCGAGGTCCTCGTCTACGACGACGAGTCGACCGACGGCACGACGGAGATCCTCGCGGAGCTCGTGGCGCGGGATCCTCGGGTCAGGCGCGTCGGGACCCATCCGCTGCCCGCGGGGTGGAACGGCAAGCAGCACGCCTGCGACCGGATCGGTCGCGCCGCGGCGAGCGAGTGGCTGCTCTTCACCGACGCCGACGTGCGGTTCGCGCCGGACTCCTTCGCCCCGGCGGTCGCGCTCGCCGAGTCGCGGGGCGTCTCGCTCCTCTCGACCTTCCCGCGGCAGGAGACCGGCACGCTCGGCGAGCGTCTCTTCGTCCCGATGATCGCCTTCATCCTCTTCAGCTACCTGCCGATGGGCAGGATGCGGTCGACCCTTGATCCGGCGGCGTCCGCGGGATGCGGGCAGTACCTCCTCGTCCGCCGCGAGGCGTGGCTCGCATGCGGCGGTCACGAGGCGTTCCGCGGGTCGATGCACGACGGCATCAAGCTCCCGAGGCTGCTGCGGCGCCACGGGCACGCGACCGACCTCTTCGACGGCACCTCGCTCGTCTCCTGCCGGATGTACCACGGGCTCGCGGCGTGCTGGCGCGGCTTCGCGAAGAACGCCTACGAGGGTCTCGGCTCGGTGGGGCTTCTCATCTTCATCACCCTGCTCCATCTCGTCGGGCACGTGCTGCCGTGGGTGGTGCTCCTCGGGGCGGTCGCGGTGCCCGGGTGGCGCGAGCCGTGGGTCCTCGGGCTCGCCGCGGTCGCGGTCCTCATGCATCTCGTGCAGCGGACGCTCCTCGCGGCGCGCTTCTCGCAGGGCATCACGCCGGTGATCATCCATCCCGGCGGGGTCCTCGCGTCGATCGCGGTGCAGTGGTGGAGCCTCTGGCTTCATCTCGCGGGCACGCGGAGCTGGCGCGGTCGCACGGGGTCCTGACGCGGCGCGCGGTCCGTCCCCACTGACGACCTCATGTCAGTGGTCGCCTCGGCGCGGGGGCGTCGGCGCCGCAGGCGGATCACGCGACGGTCCGCCGCGGCCGGGTCGTAGGATCGGCTTCCTTCTCCCGCCGCCGCCGACTCCATGCCCCGCACGCCATCCAACGCTCCGATGCCTGAGGCGATCGCCGAGATCGAGGCGCCGTGGCATCAAGCCACCTCGGACGCCGACGCGGTGGTCGCGGCGCTCGGGGCGTGGTTCGCGACGCGCGGCTGGACGCCGCATGCGTTCCAGGAGCGGACCTGGCGGGCGTTCACGCAGGGCGAGAGCGGGCTCGTCCACGTGCCGACCGGCGCGGGGAAGACCTATGCCGCGTTCCTCGGGGCGCTGCTTGACGCGCGAGGGCAGCCGCGGCCGGGTCTCGCGGTCCTCTACGTCACGCCGCTGCGGGCGGTGAGCCGGGACGTCGAGAAGTCGCTCCGGCTCGCGGTCGAGGCGCTTGCGCCTGGGCTCTCGGTCGGAAGCCGAACCGGCGACACGCTCGCCGCGGAGCGGAGCCGCCAGCGCGCCCGCCTGCCGGAGGTGCTCGTCACGACCCCGGAGTCGCTCTCGCTCCTCCTCGCCTCGCCCGAGGCTCGCAGCCGCTTCGCGACGCTCCGCGCGGTCATCGTCGACGAGTGGCACGAGCTCCTCGCCTCGAAGCGGGGGGTGCAGGTCGAGCTTGCCCTCGCGAGGCTCCGCCGCCTCGCGCCCGGGCTCCGCACGTGGGCGCTCTCCGCGACGATCTCGAACGTCGAGGAGGCGGCGCAGGCGGCGGTCGGCGTCGGGGCTCGCGCGGTCGTCGTCCGCGACGATCTTCCGCGCCCGATCGAGGTGGAGAGCCTGCTCCCGCCCGATCCACGGCGCTTTCCGTGGGCGGGGCACCTCGGGATGACCATGCTCGAGCCGCTCCTTCGGTGGCTCGATCCCTCGATCCCGACGCTCCTCTTCACGAACACCCGCTCGCAGGCGGAGCGGTGGTTCGCGGAGATCCTGAAGGCGCGACCGGAGTGGGCGGAGCGGCTGGCGCTCCATCACGGCTCGATCGAGCTCGGGATCCGCGAGCGGATCGAGGCGGGGGTGAAGGCGGGCTCGATCACCCTCGTCGTCTGCACCTCGAGCCTCGACCTCGGCGTCGACTTCTCGCCGGTCGAGCGGGTCGTCCAGATCGGCTCGCCGAAGGGCATCGCCCGGCTCGTGCAGCGGGCGGGTCGCTCGGCGCACCGACCCGGCGCCCGCTGCCGCGTCCTCTGCGTGCCGACCCACGCCATGGAGCTCGTCGAGATCGCCGCCGCCCGCGAGGCGATCGATCGCCGCGAGATCGAGGTCCGCCCGATGGTGCGGGCGCCGCTTGACTGCCTCATCCAGCACCTCGTGACGATCGGGCTCGGCGGCGGCTTCGAGTCGGACGAGCTCTTCGGCGAGGTCCGCGCCGCGTGGTGCTTCCGCGACCTCGAGCGCCGCGAGTTCGACTGGGGGCTCGATCTTGCCTGCCGGGGCGGCGCGACGCTGCGGGCGTATCCCCGGCATCACCGGCTCGTCGAGGAGTCGGGTCGCTTCCTCGTGAGGGACCGCCGCATCGCGGCGCTTCACCGGCTGAACATCGGAACGATCACCGCCGACGCGACGCTCTCGGTGAGGCTCGCGGGAGGCGCCCGCCTCGGGAGCATCGAGGAGCGGTTCATCGGGAGGATGCGCCCGGGCGACGACTTCCTCTTCGCCGGTCGCCATCTCGAGCTCGTGCGGATCCGCGAGCAGGTGGCGACGGTGCGACCGGCGCGGCGGGCGACGAACGCCACGCCCCACTGGTCGGGCTCGCGCTTCCCGCTCTCGACGGCGCTCGCGGCATCGGTGCGGCGGCTGCTCGACGACGCGCGGCGCGGCCGGTCGATCGACGCGCCCGAGCTGCCTGCGGCGAGCGTGATCCTCAAGGCGCAGGCGGCGCGATCGCGGATCCCCGCCGCGGACTCGGTGCTCGCGGAGGTCCTCCACGGCGCCTCGCGGGAGGGCGGGAGCCACTGGTTCCTCTATCCCTTCGAGGGGCGGCTCGTCCACGAGGGGCTCGCGGTGGTCGTCGCGCTCCGCCTTGGTCGGCGGCGGCGGGGGAGCTTCGCGATCTCCTTCAACGACTACGGCGTCGAGTGGTGGAGCGTGGAGCCCTATCCCTTCGAGTCGATGATCGAGCCCTCGCTCTTCGACGGGGCGAACCTCGCGGAGGATCTCGTCGAGGCGGTGAATCTCGGCGAGCTGAGCCGGCGCCAGTTCCGCGACATCGCGCGGATCGCCGGGCTCGTCCCGCAGCGGACCCTCGGCGGCGACTCCTCGGCGCGGCAGGTGCAGGCGGGGGCGTCGCTCCTCTTCGAGGTCTTCTCGCAGTTCGACCCGGAGAACCTCCTGCTCGCCCAGAGCCGCCGCGAGGTGCTCGAGCGGCAGTTCGAGGGCGACCGCCTCGCCGGCACCCTCGCGCGACTCGCGGCGGGACCGATCGAGCTGGTGACGCTCTCGGCGCCGGGACCGCTCGCGGTGCCGCTGATCGCCGACCGCCTCGGCACGACGCTCTCGACCGAGTCGGTGCTCGAGCAGCTCGCGGCGCTCGGCGTCGCGTCCGACGACGCGGTCGTCGAGCCGCCGGCGGTCGTCGCGGCGCGGATCGAGGGGCGGGCGCGGCGAGGGGGAAGGCGCTGAGTCGGGCGTTGGGTCGGGGCTCGCCGGCGTTCACCCGCCCGGGTCGACCGTCCTGTCTCGGAACGCGGTCCGAACGGAAGTGTCGGGGCTTCCACGAGAAAGTTGGGCAAGTTGGGGTCCCGGCACTTGCCTCAGCCAAATCCCGGGGTAGTGCTCTCGTTCCCGCTCGACCGCCCCGGTCCGAGTTTCCTTGAACATTCCGACGATCGGAGAATCGATGAGCCAGAACGAATCCCGCACGGCGCTGTCCTCTGCCTACTCGCTCGCCGCGGTCGCCGCGGCGGTCGCGGTCCAGTCCGCCGACGCCGAGGTGATCTACTCGGGCGTGCAGGACATCAGCATCGCGCAGCTCTCGGCGCTCAACCTCGACATCGACCTCGATGGCTTCGGCGACCTCACCCTCAAGAACTACGTGTTCTTCGGAGGAACCTACCAGGGCGCCACGGTGAACTTCTTCCCCGGCAATCTGGTGAGCTTCTTTGCCGGACCGAGCGGCTTCGCGTACGCCTCGGCGCTGTCGAGCGGCTTCGTGATCGACTCCGCGTCGGTCGGTCCGTCGTTCTTCGGCTCGATGGCGTACGGTCCGGTAAACCCGAACGCCCAGTTCAACACGGCGAGCAACAAGTACCTCGGGCTCTCCTTCGCGACCGGCGCGAACCTCTACTACTCGTGGGTGCGCGTCTCGGTGAACAACGCCGCGGGGACCTTCGTGGTCCACGACTGGGCGTACGAGAACGTCAGCGGGACGGGCATCACGGCGGGCGTGATCCCCGCGCCGCCGACCCTCGGGCTCCTTGCCGCCGGCGCGGCGGGTCTCGGGCTGCTGCGGGGTCGCCAGCGGAAGGCCTGATCAGGAACCGATCACGGTGACTCCGCCGCCGCGCGGGGAGATCCGCGCCCGCCCGCACGGTGTTTCATGACCGCGGCCCTCCTCGGTCCGATGCACCCCTCATGCGGATCGCCCGCGTCCGTTCCGATCGCCTGCCCCGACGCGTGCTCCTCCTCGGCTGGGACGCCGCGGACTGGCAGATGATCGATCCGCTCGTCTCGCAGGGGCTGATGCCGACCCTCGCGTCGCTTCTCGCCCGAGGGGCGCGAGGCAACCTGGCGACGACGCAGCCGATGCTCTCGCCGATCCTCTGGAACACCATCGCCACCGGGCGGCGAGCGGAGCATCACGGGATCCTCGGCTTCACCGAGCCCTCGCCCGATGGCTCCGGAATCCGTCCGAGCGCGAGCACGAGCCGACGCACCAAGGCGATCTGGAACATCCTGACCCAGTCGGGGCTCCGCTCGCACGTGGTCGGCTGGTACGCCTCCCATCCCGCGGAGCCGATCGCCGGCACGATGGTCTCGAACCAGCTCGAGTTCGCACCGGCGCAGGATCGCCCGGGGGCGCCCTTCGCCTCGGGCGTCGTCCATCCTGCCTCCCGCGCCGAGGAGATCGCGCAGTGCCGGGTGCATGCGTCCGAGCTCGGACTCGACGCGCTGGTCCCCTTCGTCCCCAACGCGGCGGCGCTCGCGTCGCGACCGGCGAACCGACTCGGCGTGCTCTCGCAGATGCTCGCGCAGACCGCGTCGGTCCACGCGATGGCGACGAGGCTCCTTGAGGGCGATGACTGGGACTTCGCCGCGGTCTATCTCGATGGCATCGACCGCTTCGGCCATCAGTTCATGGAGTTCCATCCGCCGCGGATGGCGGAGGTGTCGGAGGAGGACTTCGCGGCGTACGAGCACTGCATGACGGGGATCTACCGCTTCCACGACATGATGCTCGAGACGCTGCTTCGGATCGCGGGCGAGGACGCCGCGGTGCTCCTCATCTCCGACCACGGCTACCACCACGGCGAGCGGCGTCCCGACCCGCGCGAGGGGAAGGCTGGTCCCGTCGATTGGCATCGCCCCTACGGCGTGTTCGCGGGAGTGGGACCCGGAATCCGTGCTGGCGGTCGGGCGTTCGGCGCGAGCATCCTCGACGTGGTGCCGACCGTGCTGACGCTGCTTGGTCTTCCCGCGGCGCGGGACATGCCGGGGCGGGTCCTCGCGGAGGTGCTCGACGGAGCCGCCGAGCCGCCGCGGATCGACTCGTGGGAGGCGGTCGAGGGCGAGTGCGGTCGCCATCCGGAGGACCTGCGGATCGATCCCGCGGAGAGCCGCGCCGCGATCGCGCAGCTCGTCGAGCTTGGCTACATCGCGCCGCCGAGCGCGGAGTCGGAGGCGAACGCCCGCGACACCGCCGCTGCGAACCGGTTCAACCTCGCGTGCTCGATCGCCGACGCAGGAAGCCCGGCGCGGGCCGCGGCGATCCTCGACGAGCTCGATCCATCGCTCCGCGAGGAGCCGAACGCGAGGCTGCTGCGGGCAAGTTGCGCGATGGCGATGGGGGAGCTCGACCTCGCCCGTTCGATCCTCGTGGCGCTTGCCGCGCGGGGGCACGACCCGATCCGCGTCGGCATGATGCTCGCGGGCGTCGAGACCTCCGCGGGAGACGCCGAGGCGGCGCTCGCGCGGCTCGAGGCGCTCGCGGTCGCGCATCCGCGGACGCCGGGGCTTCATCGGCGGATCGGCGAGGTCGCGGTCCTCCTCTCGCGTCACGAGCTCGCCGAGCAGGCGCTGCGACAGGCGATCGTGGTCGATCCGCAGGATGATGCGGCGCTCGGTCGGCTCGCGGAGGTGCGGCTCCTGCGGGGCGATCCGGAGGAGGCGGTGGATCTTGCCCTGCGCGCGGCGAGCCTCGAGTTCCGCGATCCGCGGGTCCACCTCGTCCTCGGGCGGGCGCGGCTCGCCTGCGGCGATGCGGCGGGGGCGGTCGAGGCGCTCGAGACCTGCCTTCGCCTCGCGCCCCGCGCGGCGGCGGCGCGGTCGCTCCTCGGGCAGGCGCGGCACGCCGCGGGCGGCGAGCCGCCGGCGGTCGTCCCGGCGCGGATCGAGGGGCGGGCGAGGCGGGGGAGGCGACCGGATCCAAGGGGTTGAGTGTGCTTGCGCGAGGCGGGCAACCCGTTCATCGGACCTCCCCTCCGCCTCGCGAACTTCGTTCGCTCGGCACCTCCCCCGCGTCGCTGCGCTCCGCCGGGGAGGAGTTCCGGAGTTCCGGAGTTCCGGAGTTCCGGAGTTCCGGAGTTCCGGAGTTCTTGAGTTCTTGAGTTCTTGAGTTCTTGAGTTCCTGAGTTCCTGAGTTCCTGAGTTCCTGAGTTCCTGAGTTCTTGAGTTCTTGAGTTCTTGAGTTCTTGAGTTCCTGATTGCGTGATCTCGACGTGGAGCGCTTTGGAACTCCTCCCCACGGCTCCGCCGTGGGGAGGTGCCGCCTCGCGGAGCGAGGCGGCGGAGGGGACCAACTCCAACGGATTGCGTGCGCCGCGCATGCCTGATGCGGCTTCACGTCCACCGGGTCCACCGGGTCCACTCCGCGACGGTCCGCCGGGCGAAGCGAGACACCTGCCTCCACGCGCCTCTTCCACCCGCATTGCGCCCTCTGGTCTCCCCGCCTCGAATCCCGCACAATCGGGGCGATGGACCGCGTCCTTGAGCTCGGCGGCGAGTCGATCCGTCTCCTCCCGGAGCGGGCGGCGCTCGTCGAGTCCACCCGGACGCTCCTCGTCGCGGACCTCCACGTCGACAAGAGCGCCGCCTACCGGCGGCAGGGGATCCCCATCCCGGAGGGGATCCTCGAGGAGTCGCTCGCGCGGCTCGAGCAGGCGATCGACCGCACGAGCGCCCGCGAGGTCGTGATCCTCGGCGACCTGCTGCATGCCGCGGGCGGTCCCGACGAGGACTCCCGCGGGCGGGTCGCCGCGTGGCGCCGCTTACGCGACCTCCCCATGCGGCTCGTCGGCGGCAACCATGACCGCGCCGCGGCGAGGATCCTCGACGAGTGGGCGATCGAGGGCGTCGGATCGATGCTCTCGATCGGGGAGTCGCTCGAGCTCCGCCACGACCCCGCCCACGCGGCGGCGCACCGCCCGACGATCGCCGGGCACCTCCATCCGATGGCGGCGCTCGGCGGCGGAAGCCGGCGCCTGCTGCTTGCGTGCTTCCATCTCGCCGCTCGGACCCTCGTCCTCCCGGCGTTCACGGCCTTCGCGCGTGGCGTCAGGGTCGATCCGCAGCCGGGCGACCGCGTCTTCGTGGTCGCCGAGCGCCGCGTGCTCGAGGTCCCGCTGCCGGCGGGGATCGGCGGCTGAACCTCACCGCGGCGGGGAGTCGGCGGCGACCGCCTCGGCGCGGTCCTTCCGGCGCTCCCGCTCCGGCGGCGAGGTCTGCCGGAGCACCATCTCGCGGTAGGCGCCACTCGACGCCATCAGCGACTCGTGGCTGCCGGTCTCGATGATCCGCCCGTCCTTCAGGACGACGATGAGCTCGGCGTGGGCGATGGTGCTGAGGCGGTGGGCGATGACGAAGCTCGTGCGGTCGCGGAGGAGCCGCGCGAGTCCCTCCTGGATCCTCCGCTCGCTCTCGGTGTCGAGGGCGCTCGTCGCCTCGTCGAGGATCAGGATCCGCGGGTCGGCGAGGAGCGCCCGGGCGATCGCGATCCGCTGCCGCTGCCCGCCCGAGAGCCGCACGCCCCGCTCGCCGACGAGCGTGGCGTAGCCGTCGGGAAGCTTCTCGATGAACTCCGCGGCGTTGGCGACCTCGGCGGCGTGGCGGATCGCCGCGGGATCCGCGTCGCGGCGCCCGTAGGCGATGTTGGCGGCGACGGAGTCGTCGAAGAGGAGGACCTCCTGCTCGACGATCCCGAGGAGCCGCCGATGGCTCGCGAGCTGGATGTCGCGGAGGTCCCGCCCGTCGAGGAGGATCGCGCCCTTCGTCGGGTCGAAGAAGCGGGCGACGAGGTTCGAGAGCGTGGTCTTTCCGGCGCCCGAGGCGCCGACGAGGGCGACCATCATCCCCGGTTCCACGACGAACGAGACGTCCTTGAGGACCTCCTCCTCCTGCCGCGGGTAGCGGAAGGAGACCCCGCGGAACTCGATCCGCCCGCGGACGTCGCGCGGCGCGAGCGCGATGGCGCCGGGACGATCCGGCAGCTCCTCCGGCTCCTCGAGCAGGTCGAGCACCCGATCAAGCGCCGCGAGCTGGGTCTGGAAGCCGGTCGCGCTCGAGGCGAGCGCCTCGATCGGACCGAGCAGCATGACGAGGTAGGTGAGGAACATCACGAGCTCGCCCGTGGTGATCCTCCCGTCGAGGACCTGCAGGCCGCCGTAGAAGAGCAGCGCCGCGCTCGCCGCGGGGATGATCAGCTCCCACGCCACCTCGATCCCCCGCGACCACCACCACGTGCGCAGCTCCTGCCGCGCCATGAGGTGCCCGCCGCGGGTGAAGCGGGCGGTCTCGCTTCGACCGCGCCCGAAGCCGCGCACCACCCGCATCCCCGAGAAGACCTCGGTCGCCTGCGCGTCGAGCCGCTCGCGCTCGCGGCGGATGTCGCGGTGCATCGGGCGGATCCGGGCGATCCAGGTCCGGTGCGAGAGCCAGGTCGTCGGCAGCAGCACGAGCGAGCCGAGCAGGAGCCGCCAGTCGGTGACCGCGAGGATCGCGAGGATCCCGACGAGCTGGATCACCGCCCGGAACGGGTTGTAGATCATGCTGAAGACGAGGTCCGCGATGCTGCCGGCGTCCTCCCGCAGGATGCTCGCGACCCCGCCCGACTTGAGCTCCTGCACCCGGTGCAGCGGCAGCCGCACCGCGTGCTCGAACGCCCGGCGGCGCATGTCGACCGCGAGCCGCCGCGACGCCCGCGTCGCCTGCCAGCGACCGTTAAGCCCGATCGCCACCCGCGCGAGGCTGACGAGGCAGACCGCGACGCAGAGCGCGACGAGGAGCCGCTTCGGGTCCTCCAGTCCCCACGACGCGGGAACCCATCGCGAGAACTCCGCGGGAAGCCCCCGGCCGGTGAACGCGTCGTCGATCGCGAACTTGGTCGCGGCGGGCGGAACGAGTCCGAGAATGGTCGCGATCGAGAGCGTCGCGAGGGCGAAGAGGAGCGGAGGTCGGTGGCGACCAAGCAGGCCCCAGAAGACCCCGATCAGCCGGCGGAACGGGCGATGCCGCCGCAGGCTCTTCTCCGTGCCCTCGCGGGAGATGAGCGTCGGCTCGCGCCGCCGCCGCCGGAACTCCGCGAGGTACTCGGCGAATCGGCGGCGGCTCGAGGGCGGGCGGTGCATCCGTGGGGGCGGATCATAGGGATCGCCGCGTGCCGCCCGATCCGCCGCGCGCCGTCGATCAAGCCTTCTGCGGGGTTCCGCGGACCTCGGGTGGAGATCGCCGGACTGCGGACCGATCTTCGCCGTGTCGCGCGGCTAGGTCAGTCCCGCCCTCGCGCGAGCTTCCGGGCGCGGGACGTGGCGCGAAGGACCCAGCGATGCACGACCCCCAGCCAAGGCGCGACGATCCGACCCGCGTCGAGCCCGCCCGCGACGATCAGGCGCGGATCGACCAGGCGCTTCGGCGGCATCTCGAGCGGGCGGATCCCGCGACCGGGCTCGCCAACCGCCTCGTCCTCGTCGAGG
>VGXO01000017.1 GCA_016873275.1 Phycisphaerae bacterium | reverse complement strand
CTACTCCCCCCACGCGCCGAGGAGGATCGAGAGGTCCGACCCGCCGACGATGCCGTCATGGTCGAGGTCGGCGGGGCACGACGACTTCGGCGGGCACTCGCCCCACGAGCCGAGCAGGATGCCGAGGTCCGTGCCATCGACGCGGTGGTCCGCGTTGAGGTCGCCGATCCGCCTGCCGACGCCGCCGAAGACCTCCTCGTAGAACGCCCAGTTCGCGTCGCCGAGCCCCTCCATCACCGCCGGCGCGAGGTGCCCCACGCCGGGAACCGGAGTGAACTCGTGGTCGATCCCGAGCGCCTCGAGGTGCTCGCGGTAGGCGACGTTCCCCGCAAGCATGGCGTCGAGCGTCCCCACCGCGACGCGGATCCGGAGGCCGCTCGCGATGACCGCCGCCGCGTTCTCCTCGGCGATGGTCGAGGGATGCTGCGCCAGGTAGTACGCCGGACTGCTCCCCCACACCTGCTCGTAGATCTGGAGTCGCAGGTCGCGCGGGAAGCTGGTGCCCGCCGGCTCGTCGAGGAAGTCGAGCTGCATCGGTCCGGCGCCGAGGATCGACGCCGCCGCGAACAGGTCGGAATGACGCAGCCCAAGACGAGCGGCGCCCTGACCGCCCATGCTGAAGCCCTCGACGATCCGACCCTCGCGCGAGGCGACGGTGCGGAAGGCGGCATCGACGACCGGCAGCAGGTCCTCGATCACCACGGTCTCCATCGGCGTCGCGCCGTCGAGGGAGTCGCACCACATCCGGTACGACATGCCGTTGGGGAAGACGACGATCATCGGCGGAATGAGCCCCGCGGCGATCGCGTCGCGGAACCAGCCGCTGACCGGCGCGATGCTCGCCGTCGCGGCGCCGCTGCCGTGCAGCCAATAGAGGACCGGGAAGCAGCGGTCCGGCTCCGCGGCGTACTGGGGCGGCAGGAAGACGTGGTAGCTCACCGTCGTGCCCGCGGCGTCGCTCGCGAAGAGCCGCCGCTCGACGCCGGGCGCGGTGACCGGCGGAGTGACCCATGGAAGACCGCCCTGAGCGCCGGCGACCGCCGGCACGGTCAAGGCGGGCAGCGTCGAGAGGAGGATCCCTGCGAAGGCAGACTCACGGCGAGAGGGCATGGATGGCTCCGAGCGTGGCGGGAGGCGGCAAGCAGGATCGACCGACCGAGGCGTGACGAACCACTCGACGCGGCACCGACGCCCTGACCCGATTCCGCCTGGGGTCCAGGCGGCGATGCCGCGAACCACGCGAACGCTCCCGATCCTGCCGCACTTCACCCATTCGGGCGGAATTCTCCGCCCCGAACTCCCCCGCCTAGCCCGTCTCCCCCGAGGGGTCCCGCCGACCCACGAAGGTCAGGTGCCTCCAGAGACCGCCGAACGCGGAGGAGATCGACTCCGACTCGACCTCGAACGCGGATCGAAGCATCGGCAGCAGCTGTCCCTCCATCCGCACATGGTTCGCCCGCATCCACGCCCGAAACCAAGGGACGGGCGAGTCGTGAAAGTCGACGACGCACATCCGCCCGCCAGGTCGGAGGTCGCGCCGCGCTGCGTCGATCGCCTGCTCCCACCCGGGGTTGAACATCGTGAGGGAGTACGAGGCGACGACGAGGTCGAAGCCGCCCGAGTCGGAGCAGGGGGCGTCGTAGCTCCGCCGCTCGACCCGGACGCGGCCGCGGTGCGCCGCCGCGCGTCGGCTCGCCCGCGCGAGCATCGCGTCGGAGAGGTCGACGCCGAGCACCTCCGAGCGCGGGAACCGCCGGGCGAGGGCGTCGAGCACGACGCCCGTCCCGCAGCCGACCTCGAGGATCCGCCGCGGCGCGAGGTCGGCGGGCAGGCGACGGAGGAACGACGTCCGACCGAAGAGGAAGCTCCAGCGGGTGGCGTCGTAGATGCGGGCGTGCAGCCGGTAGTAGCGCTCGACCGCCGCCTCGGACTCGCGACGTCCGCCCCGCGCGGGCGACGCGGACTCGACCACGAGCGGCGATCCGCCCTTGCTCACGCGAGCTCCAGCAGGTGCAGGCTTCCGTAGGTGCCGACGCGGTCGAGGCGATGAAGCGCCTCGGTGAGGTCGGGCCGCGCTCGGATCCGCGCCCGCACCTCCGCGGGCAGGAACGAGAGATCGAGTCCCGCCGTGCGCAGGATCGCGACCGCCCCCGGCGCCGCGTTCGCGAGGATCGTCTCCCACTCCTCCCGGAGCGCCTCCGGATCGTGCGCCGCGAGCCAGTCCTGGTGGTCGAGCAGCACGAAGTGGCTGTAGCTGCCCGGGCGGTCACGGAGATGCCGGGTGAGCGTGGTGGTCGAGAGGCGGATGCGGTCCACCCGCGAGGCGAGGAAGCCGCCATGCTCGGGACGCAGGTACTCCGGTCGGCAGTGCGGGGCATAGCGACCGGTGAGGTAGACCCGCCAGAAGTAGTTCTCGCGGATCGGAAGCTCGGTCATCACCCGCCGGAGCTTCTCGCGCACGTAGCCCTCGAGTCCGCCGGGATGCGACGTGGTGATGAGCCGGATCTGCGGTCGCGGCACGCCCAGCAGCGCCATCAGCATCGGCTGGCGAACGAGGAAGCGGGCGAGGCGACCCCAGATCTCCGGCTCAAGCTGCCCGAAGATCGCCCGCTGCGCCGCGAGGTCCGGGGCATCGAGCAGCTCCTCGGCGAGCCGGCGGCGGCGTGGTCCCGGTCCGAGGACGACCGCCCGGAGCATCCATGCCGCAAGACCGCTCCCGCCGTGGAAGTAGAAGCTGTTCCTCTGACCTCCGGGGTCGAAGTAGGAGATCCGACGGTCCCAGTAGGCTCGCGCGGGCGGACGAAGGTCATGCCGCACGGAGCCGTAGATCTCCTCGTGGCGGGCGTCGGCGCCCTCGCCGAAGAGCGCCCACAGCCGCTGGTGGTCGCCCGTCCGCAGGAGCGCCTGCTTCAGCTCGAGCACGGCGTTCTGCCGGTGGTTGACGTCCACCGCATGGATCTCCGCCGGATCGTCGAGGAGGTAGTCGAGGGCGTTGCATCCGGCGCTCGTGATCATGACCACGCGGCTGGTGCGGTCGAGCCGCAGCAGCGTGCGGTCGATCCTTGGATCCTCCCAGCAGGCGTTGTAGATGAGGGTGCCGCCGTGCACCTTGGCGAAGAGGAAGTCGTGCGCCGCCTGCAGCGGCGCCCGTCGCCGCCGGGTCGGGGCGATCATCGTCGGGCTGGTGGTGGTGCTCATCCGTGGTCGTCCATGCACGGTCCGACGCCGCGTGGCGGATCCGTCCGCCACGTTCCTTCTCCCTCGCTCCGCCCCGCCGCGAAGGTACCGAGGTCCCCCCGGACGTCTCGTCTGGACGGTCAGGGTTCGTTGAGGTCTTCGCGGCGAAGCAGTGAGCGACGCGGGTCGGGGGGCAAGCCCGGCAGGAAAGGCGAATCCTTCTTATGGTGCGCCGCCATGCAGGCACCCCCCGCCGCGACCGCCGCGTCCGCCCCTCGCCCGCTCTACCTCCAGCCGACCATGCTCGTCCTGCTCGCCCTCGGCTTCGCCGGGGGCGTGCCGCTCGAGATGGCGATGAACATCATGCCCACCTGGGCGAGCGCCGCGAAGTGGGACGTGGTGATGATCGGCTATCTCGCCCTTGCCCGGATCCCCTACACCTTCAAGGCGGTCTGGGCGCCGATCACCGACCACTGCTCGATCCCGGGACTCCGCTGGCTCGGTCGCCGCCGCGGCTGGCTGCTCCTCACCCAGGTCGTCTGCCTCGGGATCCTCCTCGTCCTCGCGTTCAGGATGGACGACCGGGGCGGCATGATCGACCCGGCGGTCGCGATCGTGCTGCTCGGCGTCCTCGTCCTCGCGGGCGCGACGCAGGACATCGTCGGCGACGCCTACCGCGCCGAGGTCCTCTCGCCGCGGGAGTTCGGCGCCGGGGCGAGCATGTGGGTGACCGGCGCGAGGCTCGCGTCGCTCCTCGCCGGGGCAGGCGTCCTGATCCTCGCCGGTCGCCTCGCCGCGGAGGACGAGACCCGACCCTGGGCGTGGGCGATCGCCGTGTCGCTCCTCGGCGGCTCGACGATCCTCGGCATGATCGCGGCGATCCTCGGGCGCGAGCCGGAGCGACCGGCGGGCATGGCGCACGGACTCGTCGGCGCGATCGTGCAGCCGTTCCAGCTCTTCCTCGAGCAGTGGGGCTGGCGGCTCGCGATCGTCTTCGTCTTCATCATCGTCTACCGGCTGCCCGACGTCCTCGGCGGCTCGATGAGCTCGCCGCTCCTCGTGAAGGGCCTCGGCTACTCGACCGAGTCGATCGGCTGGATCAAGCAGGCGTTCGGCTCGGCGATGAGCATCGCCGGCACGATCCTCGGAGGCTGGCTCATCGCCCGCCAAGGCCTGCGCCGCTCGCTCTGGATCGCGGGACTCCTCGCCGCCGCGAGCAACGTCGGCTTCTACTGGCTCGCGGTGCGCTTCGGCGCGACCGACGCCGTGGACGCCACGAGCTCGGCGCCGATCCCGCCGCTCGTCGTGGTGATCTGCATCGAGAGCCTCTGCGGCGGGCTCGCGACCTGCGCCTTCGTCGCGTTCATGATGAGCCTCTGCGACATCCGCGCGACCGCGACGCAGTACGCGCTCCTCACCTCGATCATGGCGATCGGGAACACCCTCACCGGGCCGGTGAGCGGGCAGATGGTGAAGTCGCTCGACTACCAGCCCTTCTACTTCTGGTCGATCGTCGCGGCGGTGCCGGGGCTGCTCCTCATCCCGTTCCTTCCCCGCGGGCACGGCTTCGCGCCCCCGAAGGACGCCGCCGCCTGAGCGGGTCGCCGCGCCGAGGGAGCCTCAGGCGATCCAGTCCTCGATCACCCGACCATGCACGTCGGTGAGGCGCATGTCGCGGCCGCCGAAGCGGTGGGTGAGGCGAAGGTGGTCGAAGCCGAGGAGGTGGAGCATCGTGGCGTGCAGGTCGTGCACGTCGACCGGTCGATCGACCGCCTTGTAGCCGTACTCGTCGGTGCCGCCGTAGATCGTCCCCCGACGCACGCCGCCGCCCGCGAGCCAGATCGAGAAGCCGAAGGGGTCGTGGTCGCGCCCGGAGGATCCCTGCGCGAAGGGCGTCCGCCCGAACTCGCCCGCCCACACCACGAGCGTCTCGTCGAGCAGCCCGCGGCGGCGCAGGTCGACGAGGAGCGCCGCGATCGGTCGGTCCACCGCGCGGCTGTTCTCCTCGTGTCCCTTCACGAGGTTGTCGTGCTGGTCCCAGCGGTCGTTGCCGGTGCCGGGGCAGGTGAGCTCGACGAAGCGCACGCCCCGCTCGACGAGCCGCCGCGCAAGCAGGCACTGCCGCGCGTAGGTCGCGGTCGGAAGGTAGGGGTCGTCGACGCCGTAGAGCGCAAGCGTCTCCGCGGACTCGCCGGAGAGGTCCATGAGCTCCGGCACCGCCGCCTGCATGGAGTAGGCGAGCTCCCAGTTCCGGATCGCGCTCTCGACGGCGTCCGCGCGACCGACCTCCTCCGCGAACGCCCCGTCGAGCGACTCGAGGAGCCGCCGCTTCCGCCGCTGCGCCTCCGGATCGACCTCCCGCGGGGCGACGTCGGCGAGGCCCAATCCGGATGGCTTCATGATCGACGCCTGGTTCGTCGCGGGCAGGAAGCCGCTCCCGAAGCACTCGATCCCGCCGGGCGGGATCAGCCCGCCGTGCAGCACGACGAAGGAGGGCAGCTCGCGCCGCTCGCTGCCGAGCCCGTAGGACGTCCACGCACCCATGCTCGGGCGTCCCGCGAGCCCGGCGCCGGTGTGCAGGAAGTAGTTCGCGTTGGTGTGCTCGCTGAACTGGCTCGTCATCGAGCGCACGACGAGGAGCTCGTCCGCCTGCCCGCGGACGTGCGGGAAGAGGTCGCTCACCGGCGTGCCGCAGGTGCCGCCCGGCGCGAACGCCCACGGTCCCGCGAGGGTGCTGCCGTTGTCGTTGAACTGCGTCGGCTCCATCGCCATCCCGAACGGTCGCCCATGCTCCGCGGCGAGCCGCGGCTTCGGGTCGAAGGTGTCCATCTGCGATGGACCGCCGTCCATGTAGAGGAAGATCACCCGCGTCGCCCGCGGACGGTGGTGGGTGCCGCCGGCGAGGCCGACCGCGCCGGCGAGGGCGCGGTCGCCGAGGAGCGCCGCCGCCGCCATCGCGCCGAAGCCGGAGAGGCAGGAGCCAAGCATCTCCCGGCGGGTGACGCCGCGGGAGCGGAACCTTCGGCAGTGGTGGGTTGGCTCGGGCATGGTCGCGGCATCCCTACGGCAGGAAGAGGAACTCCTTCGCGTTGACGAGGACGTGCCCGAGCGCCGCAAGCGCCGCGGCATCCGGCGCCGGGTCGCCGCCGCGTGCGCGCATCTCCTCGCGGAGGAACTCGACCGCCTCGCCGGACTCGGCGGCGCTCGGACGCCGCCCGAGCGCCTCCTCGAACATCCGCGCCACCTGCCCTTCCGGCGGCGCGGGCATCGCCGCGATGCGGGTCCCCCACTCGCCGACGAGCTGGTGCACGAGCGGCGAGTTGAGCATCGCCAGCGCCTGCCCGGGCACGTTCGAGCGGTGGCGACGGCCCATCGTGGTGGTCGGGATCGGCAGGTCGAAGGACTGCAGGAACGGCTCGGGGAAGTTCCGCCGGACCTCGAGGTAGATGCTCCGCCGATGTCCGCCGTCGAGCGGTCCGCTCGCGCCGGGTCTCCCTCGACCATCCATGAACTCCGTGAGGTGCACCGCGACGCCCGGACCGAACATCGTCGGGTCCATCCGACCGGAGAGGACGATCAGCGAGTCGCGGATCGACTCCGCGTCGAGGCGGCGGAGCGCCGCGCGGTGCGGGATCTCGTTGCGGGGATCGACCTCCTCGGCGCGGCGGTCGCCGTGGACCGACATCGCGTAGGTGCTCGAGAGGACGATCGCCCGCACGAGGCGCTTGATGCTCCAGTCGCTCCGCAGGCGGTCGGCGAGGTGGTCAAGGAGCGCCGGATCGCTCGGCGGCGAGCCGAGGGCGCCGAAGTCGTCGGTCGTCTCGACGATGCCGCGCCCCACGAGGTGATGCCAGACGCGGTTCGCCATCACCCGCGAGACGAGGGGATGCTCCGGATCGATCAGCCGCCGCGCGAGCGCCAGCCGATCGCCCGGCGAGACCGCCTCGCCCTCGTCGAGGCTCGCGGGATGCCCCGCTTCCACGACCTCGCCGAGCCGGCGCGGATCGCCGCGGAGGCGCACCCGCTCGATCCAGGGCGAGCCATCGACCATCGCGAGCACCCGAACCGGCTCGGGCGCAGGTCGGGCGAGGATCCGGCGAAGCGCGAGCGAGGCGCCAGCGGGCGCCGCGACGAGGACCGGCGGCGCCTCGACCAGCGCAGGCGGCGCCGCCTCGTCCGAGGCGAGGAGCCAGTCGACCTCGAGGAATCCCTCGCCTCGATCGATCCACTCGACGTAGGCGCGATGACCGCGATAGCGCTCGAGGTCCCACGTGACGAGGTCGAAGCCCTCGCCCGTCTCGACCTCCCGGCGGTGCCCCTCGAAGAGGAGCGGGTTGTGCTCGTCGAGGTGGAATCCATCGACGATCACCCGCGTCGTGCCCCGACCCCGCAGCCGCTGGTGCAGGTAGCGGCGATCGATCGGGAACGACGCCGAGCGCAGCGTGCCCGCGAGGGCGTCGCCCCCGGCGCGGCTCGACGCGACGCCGACCGGGGCGAGCGCGACGGCGTCGCCCGACGGCTCGAGATGCGGGAGCTGCGACGGCTCCGTCGCGAACGCCTGCCCCGTCGCCGCGAAGCCGGGGGGACGCGGCACCGCGAAGTCCGCGAGCATCGGGTCGGAGGAGGGCGCCGGATCGCGGTCGTCGAGGAGGCGGAGCGGGCGCCACCCGCGGCACGCCGCCTCCACCGCGCGGCGCATCGCGATCGACTCGCGGCGGACCCGTCCGATCGAGCCGTCGGGATCGAGCTCGACCAGCCCGCGCCGCCCGCGCTTGAGGTGCGCGGAGAGGCCGTAGTAGTCCGCCTGCGTGATCGCGTCGAACTTGTGGTCATGGCAGCGAGCACACGCCGCGGTCACCCCGAGGAAGGTCTTCGAGAGGACGTCGATCTGGTTGTCGATGCGGTCCGCCTCGTCGCGGGCGACGTCGACCGGCGCGTGGGTGCCCTGCGAGAGCCACCAGAAGCCGGTCAGCACGAGTCCCTCGTCGATCCCCGTCGCGGGATCGCGGCGCGGATCCTCGAGCTGGTCCCCGGCGAGGTGCTCGAGGATCAGGCGGTCGTAGGGGACGTCCTCGTTGAAGGCGCGGATCACCGCGTCGCGGTAGCGCCACGCCTGCGGGATCGGGAAGTCGAACTCGTGCCCGTAGGTCTCGGCGTAGCGGACGAGGTCGAGCCAGTGCCGACCCCAACGCTCGCCGAAGGCTGGCGACGCGAGCAGCCGGTCGACCTCGCGGGCAAGCGCGGCGGGCGAGGGATCCTCCGCGAACCGCGCGAGATCCTCCGGCGTCGGCGGCAGCCCGACGAGGTCGTAGGAGACTCGCCGCAGCAGCTCGCGCGGCTCCGCGCGGGGCGCCGGGCGGACTCCCCGCGACTCCAGGCGCGCAAGGACGAAGCGGTCGAGCGGATCGCTCGCCCACGACTCGTCGGCGACCGGCGGCGTCGCCGTCGGCACGATCGCCCGCCAGCTCCACGCCTCGTTGTAGGTCGCGCCCTCCTCGATCCAGCGGCGGAGGACCGCGACCTCGCGCGGGGAGAGACCCTCGCCCTGCGGCGGCATGCGCTCCTCGGGGTCCCCGCTCATGATGCGGCGGAGCGCCTCGCTCTCCTCGGGAAGTCCGGCGGAGACGACGACGATCCCGTCCTCGCGCGACCGCCTCGCGTCATGCGGATCGTCGAGCCTCAGGTCCGCCTTCCGGCTCGAGCCGTCCGGACCGTGGCAGGTGAAGCAGCGCGCCGCGAGGATCGGTCGCACGTCCCGCCCGTAGTCGATCGGCTCGACAGGCGGTGCCGTTCCCGACGAGGTGGAGACAGCCGCGGCGGATGGTCCGGCAGGTCGCGCTCCGGCACCCGCTCCGGCGGATCCGACGAGCGGCGCGGTCGCCAGGATCGCCATGACCACGAACGGGACCGCGACGAGCCGCATGGAGGGAGTCTCGTCGCGCCTCGGCGTCGAGGCAACCGCGAGCGGCGGGGATTCTCCGGGGATTTCTCGGGAGACTTCTCGACCTTCAGGTCCGGGGCGGCGGTCAGGCGCGGTCTCGGTCCGCGAGGCGGCGACGCTCGATTCCGTCGCCCGCTCGTCTGCTCCCGGTGCTCACCCTCGAGGACCCCGGGGTGGTCCGATCCTCGTCCTCGGCGACGACGACCCGGTCCACTTCGGCTCGGCATCGTGGTGCAGGGCATGGAGGCGGCGCACGCCGAGGTCATGAAGACCGAACCGGGCGCGAGCCAGGGCACCGCCTGAGGCGCCGCGCCGCGTTCGTCGTCCCGCTCATCCCCCGACCGCGCGGGCGCGGAGGAGGGGTCGCGCCGCGAGCATCACGGCGATCGTCGCCGCCGACGCCGCGAGCGGGCGCCAGTCCGCGATCGCGCTCGCGAGGACGATCCACCCTCCGAGCCCAAGCGCAACGAGCGGAGGCAGCGGATGGAGGGGCATGCGGAAGGGTCGCGATGCATCGGGGCGTCGCCAGCGGAGGACCATCGCCGCGATCATCGCGAGCGACGAGGCGACCGTGACGAGGATGCCGACGTACTCGAGGAGCGACCGCAGCCCGCTGATCCACGCGATCGCGACCGATGCCGCGGTGAGCAGGGCGATCGCGAGGGTCGGCGCGCCCTGCGGGTTGAGCCCGCCGAGCGACGCCGGCAGCTGTCCCTGCCACGACATCCCGGCGATCACCCGACCGCAGGTCATGATCCCGACCGACAGGGTGGACATCAGCAGGAACACGATCGCGACGACGAGGAGCCGACCTCCGTCGGGACCGAAGAGATGCATCGCGACCACCGCGCCGATCCCGGTCATGGGTCGGAGCCTTGCGTCCGCGCCGACCTCGACCATCGCCGCGGGCGGCACGACGGCGAGGTAGACGAGGTTCACGAGGACGTAGAGCACCCCGACGATCACGACGCTGCCGACGACCGCGATCGGCACGGAGCGCCCCGGATTCCGAAGCTCGCCCGCGACGTCCGCCGCGTTCGACCAGCCGAGGTAGGCGAAGGTGACGGTGACGACCGCGGCGCCGAGCGCGCCGGAGGCGAGCGATGGAGTCGGCGCCGCGAGGAGGTGCGCGATCGCCTCGGGGGCGGTCGCTCCCGCGGGGATCGTCGCGAGCGCCGAGGTCGGATCCGCCGCCCGCGCCGCCTCGAGCACCGCCTCGGAGGGAAGCCACGTCGGCACGCCGGAGACGAGGAGGACCCATCCGCCGCCGACGATCAGCAGGAGGATCACGCCGAGCTTGAGGACGACGAGCGAGTCGTTGAGCCGCTTGCCCCCGCGGACGAAGGTCGCGTGCTGGGCGCCGAGGAGGACGAGGAGGATCGTCGCCGTGACCCGCTCGTCGAGCTCGGGGATCGCCGTCCGGACGTAGGCGCCCGCGATCAGCGCGACCGCCGCGTTCGCGGCGAGGTAGCCGACGACGAGCGTGATCATCCCGTTGAGGTAGCCCAGGGTCGGACCGAGCGCCTCGTGCACCACGACGTACTGGGCGCTCGCCCGCGGGCGCATCGAGGCGACCTCCGCGAGCGAGATCGCCCCCGCGAGGGCGACGACGCCGCCGAGGATCCATGCGAGCAGCACGTTGGTCGTGCTGCCGAGCGAGGCGCCGATCTCGCCGGTCACCGCGAAGATTCCCGAGCCGATCATCGCGGCGATCGAGATGCCGGTCGCGCTCCACGGTCCGATCACCCGCCGCTGGCGGGAGTCCGCCGGGGATGGGTCGAAGGGATCGCTCGCGCGAACCGGCATGCCACACTGGTACCGCGGATCCCGGCCGACGCAACTCGAGGGCTCCGCGCAGGTCGGACCATGCGGTCCGGACGCGCCGACTGCACGCGCGACGACTCCGGATCGCCGCGAGCCATCGCATGACCGGCGGAGGTCGATCTGCGATCATCCCCCGACCGGACTCGCTCATGCCTGCCGATCCCATCGCCTCCGCCGCGACCCCCGGCTCGACCGCCCTGCCCTCCCGCCGCGTGGCGATCGCCGCGTTCGTCGCGGCGATCCTCTGCCTCGTCTACCAGCAGGTCCTCGAGAACCTCTTCGTCCCGCTGCAGGGCAACCTCTCCTCGGAGCTCGGGCTCGACGACCTGCGGCTGGGGCTCGCCTCCGCGATGTTCCTCGTCGGCTTCGCGGTCGCGCAGATCCCTGCAGGCATCGTGATCGACCGGCTCGGGCTCGCGTGGATCGTCCCGGCGGTGATCCTCCTCGCCGGCGTCTCGATGATCCTGATGTCGCGGAGCGAGGGGCTCCTCGGCGTGATGGCGTCCCGATTCATGCTTGGCTCGCTCGCGGCGTTCGCGACGCCGGTCGTCGCGTCGGTCGCCCGTCGGGCGTTCCCGGTGGCGATCTTCGGGATCATGATCGGCATCGCCGACGCCGGCGTCGGTCTCGGCGGCTTCGGCGGGGTGGTGGTCGGGCAGCAGCTCGAGGAGGCGTTCGGCTGGCGCGGGGCGCTCGCGTGGTCAGGCTCGCTTGGAGTCATGGTGTCCGTGATCGCCCTCGCCTCGATCGGCCCGCGGTGGTTCGGGGCGCCGCGGAGGGCGGCGGAGGCTCCGCCTCGCCCCTCGCCCTGGCGGCAGCTGCGCGAGGCATGGGCACGGCGGGAGGTGCGCCTCGCGGCGGCGATCTACGCGGCGGGCTGCGGCACCATGATCGGCTTCGGCGGCATGTGGAACCTCCGCCTCGCCGAGGAGTGGCGCTGGGGAGATCGCGAGGCCGCGCTGATCTCCGCGGTCTTCTTCATCGGCATGGTCCTCGGCTCCCCCGCCGCCGGCTGGCTCGGCAGCCGCGTCGGATCGCGGCGCACGATCCTCTGGAACATGGCGGTCGGCCTGCCGGTGATGATCTACTGGATCTTCGTCCCCAACGACTTCCCGCTCTGGGCGGATGCACTGAACGTCGCCATCGTCGGCTTCTGCATCGCCTCGATCTGCCTCGCCTTCGAGGTGGGCGGCCGGGGACTCCCGACCGAGCGGATCGGCGGCGCGATCGCGATCGTCAACCTCGCGGGCATCTCGACCGGGAGCGTGCTCGAGTTCATGCCGGGCGTGATCTCGCAGTGGTCGGGCTCGATCCCGCTGCACTCGATGCAGCTCGCCACGGGAATCTTCGCGGTCTCGATGCTGCTCACGCTGCTCGCGGCGCGGCGGATCCCCGTGGGGACCTGAGCGGAGGTCGCGCAACCACGACCCGCCCTCATCGCGGCTTGCGGGCGCTCACGTCGAGGCTCGTGATGAAGTCGGCGGGATGCGTTCCCTCGGGAAGCCGCGCGACGATCCTCGCGTAGAGCGGATCGTTCCAGGTCACCATCGAGGCGACGTACTCCGACTTCGCCTCGAGCACGACGTCCACAAGTCCCGCCGCGCTCGCCTGCGCCCGCGTCTCCTCGACGAGGACCGCGCCCGCGGAGCAACCCGTGCTCCTCGCGCCGTTCGCGCCGTTCGTCCGCGCCGGACGGTCCACGCCGTCCGGCGACCCCGCCTTGCACGACGCCCGGCGCGAGCGCCGGGCGTCGTGGTCAGGCAGGATCGCCGCCGGGTCAGTTGCCGCAGACCTCGCCGAATCCTCCGAGCATGTAGGTGAGGTCGCGGGCGTCGGTGGTGCCGTCGCCATCGACGTCGCCCGCGCTGGTTCCCCAGCCACCGATCAGCAGCGCGAGGTCGGATCCCTCGACCACGCCGTTGTCGTCGAGGTCGAGCACCGCGCAGGTCGGCTGCTCCACCGCGAGCCGAAGCTCGCCGGCGGTTCCCTCGAGCACGATGCGGTTGTCGTATGGGCGCAGCTCGTAGCCGGTCACGGTGAAGTCGGGGTCGCCGGCGTTGAGCGGGAAGTTGTGCCAGTTCTGCAGCACGATGCGGAAGCGACCCTTGCCGAGGGGCTCGACGTCCACCTCGAGGAAGCCATAGTGCTTGCCGCCCGAGAGGAGCTGGTTGCCGATCCAGGTCTCCGGCTGCGAGCGGTCGGCGGTCCAGCGGCTGAACGGGTTCGGACTCCACGCGGCGCCCTCGGGATTGAGCGGATTCGCCCGCCACGCGGTGATCGCGTTGTTGGTCTGACCAGGCGCATCCTCGACGCCCCGCAGCCCATCGCCCGCCGCGCCGACGTCCCACAGGTGGAACCCGACGCCGTCGCCATCGAGATCGACGAAGCTCATCTCCGCGACCTCGCTGTGTCCCGCGAAGACCGCGGCGACCCCGTGCTGCTCGAGGAGCGGCGCGTAGATCCGCATCGCCTCGCCCGACTGGGTGCTGGTGACGCTCGTGCCGTGCACGCCGCGGCTGAAGGGCACGTGATGCCACTGCACGAAGATGATCCGCCCCTCGGCGCGGGCGGCGGCAAGCGTTGCGCTCGCCCACTCCCACTGCGCGGTGCCGACGTTGAAGTCCGGGATGTCGCCGAAGGGATACGCGGTGAGCCACGCCCGATTGGTGTCGAGGTTCAGGGGATGCAGCGGGCTCAGGTACTGACCCTGCGGCGGCGCGACGTTGTCGTTCGCGCCCATCGCCCCGACGCTGCAGAGGGTGATGATCGTGATCGGACCGTAGTCGGTGCGGAAGTAGAGGTCCTGCGAGGCGGGGTCGCCGTTCGAGGGGAAGGTGAAGTAGCTCGACCACTGGCGGCGGGCGTACTGGACCATCGTGTTGGTGTCCGGCGGACCGCCGCCATTGAAGATGCAGTTGTTGCCGATCGCGGCGACGATCGGGCGACCGCTCAGGAGGTCGTCGTAGCTGCCGGCGTTGTGCCGCCAGAACTCGTCCCATCGGCGCTGCTGCTCGCTCCCGGTGCCCTCGATCAGGTCGCCGGGCATGACGATGAGCTCCGGCTCGCGCAACTTCACCTGCTTGATGTTCTCCCGGTAGCCGACCGTCTCGGTGAGGAAGTACTGGTCCCGACCGCGACCGCTGCCCGCCGGACGACCGGTGCTCGACGCGGTCTGCGGCGTGGTCCGCGACCACTCCCGGAAGCGGGTCCGACCGAGGACGAGCGTCTCGCTGTCCGAGTAGACCGCGAGGCGGATCGTGCGGGAGATGTCGGCAGGCGGCGCGGTGCGGAAGGTGTTCGCGTAGGTCGAGCCGCCCTGCGTCACCGAGTAGGCGTACTCGGCATCCGGGAGGAGTCCGGTGACGCGGATCTCGTGGCGGAAGTTCCGCGCGGGGGCGCCGGCGGCGTCGAAGATCGCGGTGGTCGCGAAGGGGAACGCGCCGCCGGCGGCGAGCTCCGCCGGCGCCTGATAGTCGAGGATCGGATCGAGCTCCGGCGTGCTCGCGAGGACGAGCGGCTCGGAGAGTCCCGGACCGGTGATCGAGATGGTGCCCGGCGTCGGCTCGATGGTGAACCAAGTGAAGAGCATGCCATCGAGGCGCGGATCCTGCAGATAGGGAAGGACCCGGAAGTCGCCGATCAGACCCGACGCGTGGCTCGACCGAGCTCCGAGCGGGTCGCCCACCAGGAGCGTCGCCGCGGCAAGGACGGCGACGGCTCCGACACACGTGGCGTGACGCATGGTCGTTCTCTCCGGGCGACGGCTCCAGCGCCGGAGAACCCCGTCCGAGGGAGCTCCGCGCGATCCGTGGCGGTCGCCTCGCCGCGGGTCGAGGAGACTCGCGACCTCGCGCTCACGCGGCGGCATCGAACGGTGAGGTCTCGGGGAAGGATCGGCGTGAGCGGCGTGAACGGCGTGACTCTCGGCGCGGAGGAGGGCAAGGCGAGATCATCGCCCGAGCCCGCCGCGGGCGTCCGATGCGGGCGATCCCGCCGGATCCTCCGTGGTCCGCCGCGGCGAGCGGCACCGAACTGCGGGAGCAGGCGTGGGCACCGCATGGTCGGCAGGGCGCGGAACTCGGTAGATTCACCGCATGATGCCCCGACGCCCTGCCGTCCGCTCGACCTTCCGAGGACTCCTCCGAGTCCTCTCCCCGATGGTCCTCTCCTTGGTGGTCCTCTCCCTCGTGGTCCTCTCCCTCATGGTCGTCCCCTCGTGCCGGACGCCTGCCGGAGTCGACGGCTCGCCCCCCTCGCTCCTCGACACCCGCTGGGTCCTTGCGTCGCTCTCGGGCGGGACAATCACGGCGCCGGCGCCGACGCTCGCCTTCGAGGAGGCTGGACGGGTCCATGGCTCGTCGGGGGTGAACCGCTTCGGCGGCGACTGCACGATCGACGGGACGGAGATCCGCTTCGGTCCCCTGATGTCCACCAAGATGGCGGGACCGCCCGAGCGGATGGAGCTTGAGCGGCGGTACCTCGAGGTGCTCGGGAAGGCGAACCGGTGGTCGGTGACCAAGGGTCGCCTGACGCTCGCGGACGCGGAAGGGGCGCTCGCCGTCTTCGAGTCGGAGCCCACGGAGTAGGTCCGCCGACGGCGACCTCCGCCGAGCGTCCCGCGCCCGGCGACCCCGTCGCAACTACCCTGACACCCATGAAGCTCGAGATCCTCACCCTCTGCAAGGCGGCGGTCGTGGAGCAGGGCGCCATCAGCATCCTTTCCGCCATGGACCGCCTCGTCGCCACCAAGGTGCCGAGCGTGGTGCCGCGCTGCTCGGTCGCCCTCCGCATCCGCTTCGAGCGGATCGAGGCGGGCGAGCACGAGCTTCGCCTGCAGGTGGTTGATGCAGACGGGAAGAGCGTGATGAACCCGATCCAGGCGCGGGTGCCGGTGCAGGTCGCCGCGGGCGAGCGATCGAGCACGCTCTCCCTCGTGATCGACGTGAACGGACTCTCGCTGCCTTCCTTCGGCGAGTACTCGATCGACGTCGCGGTCGACTCCCATCACCTCGGCTCGATCCCCTTCTTCCTCGCCGAGGCTCGCGCCTCGGGAGCGTGATCACGCCCGGTGGTCGTCAGGAGGTCGCGGCGTCGGGGAACGCCTCGACGTAGTCCTCGATCGCCGCCTCGACGACCCGGAACGCGAGGTCACGCCCGTAGACCGCGTCGATCCGCGCCCGCGCCGGCTCGCCCGGCAGCGTCTTGTAGGTCGAGAAGTAGTGGACGAGGCGGTCGATCAGCGGCTTGGGCAGCTCCGAGAGGTCCGCGCATCCGTCCCATGCCGGGTCCTTCGCGAGGACCGCGATGATCTTGTCGTCCGCCTCGCCGCCATCGAGCATGCGGATCCCGCCGACGACCGTCGCGTCGAGGATCACCTCCGCCCGCTCGATCGGTCGCTCCGAGAGCACGCACACGTCGAGGGGATCGTCGTCGCCGCGACCGCCGTCGGTGCCGAGCCGCGCGACGCGGGCGCCGCAGAGCGTGCGTGGCACGAATCCGTAGAGCATCGGAGGCGTCGAGCTCGTGCGCTGCGGGCGGTCCACCCGCAGGTACCCGGTCGCCTTGTCGATCTCGTACTTCACGAGGTCGAAGGGCGTGATCTCGACGTAGGCGTGGATCCGCCGCGGCGGCTCGGGACCAACCGAGAGACCATGCCACGGATGGGGCCGCCAGGCGGACGGGCGTCGGTCGGGCATCGCGGGCTCCTCGAGGCGGCGATGCGAGCGGTCGCGGGACGCGGGTCGACGCCGGGGCGGAAGGGTACGCGGAGGCGGCGTCGGCGGCGCGGCTCGACGGTTCCCCCCGTCGCGCCCGCCGACCTCCGCGTCACTCGTCGACCACGCCGGACTCGAGCAGGATGCGCCAGCCGATCGGGCGAGTTCGACGAACGCGACCCATGGCGTCGTCGACGGCGTCCTCGATCCAGAACACCCCGTCCGCGCCCCGTTGCCGCCGACAGTGCTCGCACGGAAGGCCGGGTCGATCCGGGCGGTCGAGTGGACTGCTACGCTTCCGCCCAAGAGGCTTGCGGTCGATGACGTCCGAGACTCCGTCCACCTCGGCCGCGAAGGCCATCCGTCGTGCGAGGCTGTCGCTTGCGATGGGGCGCGGCGCGGAGGCCGTGGGGGCGTTTGCGGAGGCGCTCGGCGGAGGTGGCGGCAGCTTCCAGGACCACTTCGACTTCGCCGTGCTGCTGCATGGGCTCGGTCGACACGTCGAGGCAACCGGACAGTTCGATCGTGCCTGCGCGACTCCTGGTGCGACCCACGAGGGTTTCCACAACCTGGCCCGACTCTGCCTGAAGATCGGCGACGCGCGACGCGCCTCCGAGGCCTTCGCGCAGGCGATCTTCCGCGGTGCCGGTCCAGAGGCACGCAGTGACCGCTTGTTCGCGCTCAACTTCGAGTCCTGCTGGTCCGAGTCATGGGTGCTGGAGGAGCATCGCCGCGAGGTCTCGGAGTCGAGCCCGCCGTCGATCGATCCGCAGGATCGCCGGTCGGGATGGGTCGACGTCGTCCGCGACGAGGAACGTCCTCTCCGCGTCGGATTCGTCTCCGGCGACCTTCGGTCTCATCCGATCGCGTCATTCCTCGTGCCGCTGCTGCGAGGGCTCAACGGGACGGGCCTTCGGGCCGTCGCATACTCGAATGCCCAGCACGCCGACCAGATGACCGACCTGATCCGATCCATGACCTCGGATTGGCGGGATGTGCGATGGGACTCGGCCGAGCGCGTCGCCGAGCTTGTCCTTCGCGATCGGATCGACGTGCTCGTCGATCTCAGCGGGCACACCTCGGGTCATCGACTCGACGTGTTCCGGCTGCGTCCCGCGCCGGTGCAGGTGACCTGGCTCGGCTACCCGAACACCACGGCGCTTCCCGAGATCGGTTGGCGATTGGTGGACTCCTTGACGGATCCGCCCGGCTCGGAGCTGCTCGCGTCGGAGAGCCTGCTCCGCATGGAGCCACCCTTCCTCTGCTTCGACGGACTCAGCCCGGACGTCGAGATCCCCCCTCGACCGGCTCGCGCCCCGATCTTCGGCAGCTTCAATCGGCTCGCCAAGCTGAGCGATGCGTGCCTCTCGATCTGGGCGCGGACGCTCGCCGCCGTGCCGACGTCCTCGCTGCTGCTGAAGGCTCCGGGACTCGAGGACCCGCTGCTCCGGGAGTCGACCCTCAACCGACTGGAGTCCTTCGGCATCGCCCAAGGAAGGGTCGAGCTCCGTCCCCCCTGCTCGAGCAGGGAGGCGCACTACCGCGCCTATGCGGATCTCGACGTCGCGCTCGACTCCTATCCCTACCACGGCACCACGACGACCTGCGAGGCGCTCTGGAACGGCGTTCCGGTGATCAGCCGCATCGGCGGCAGCCATCGCTGCCGAGTCGCCAAGACGCTGCTCGCCGCCGTCGATCTGCCCGAGCTCGCCTGCCATGACGACGATCAGTTCATCTCCGCCGCGGTGTCGCTTGCGGCGGATCCCGCTCGGCGGCATGGACTCCACGGGGCGCTGAGGCACCGCATGAAGCATGGGACTCTCTGCGATGAGCGTGGCTTCGCGCGGCGCTTCGAGGTCGCCATCCGGCATGCGTGGGGGCGGTGGTGCCGGGGTCAGCCGCCGGAGCACGCCTTCGTCTCCTCCGCTGCCGCTCGATCTTCGGCGCCTTGAACCGGCGTCGGCGATGCGATGGTCGACGACGCGGGAGTTCGGGATGCTCGGGGTGCCCTCCAGCGGCGCAGTCGAGGAAGCGGAGCAGAGTGCCTCGGAAAGGTCCGAACGGCGATGCACGCCCTCCCGATGCAGCGGGTCTGCCGGTCAAGAGTGCGGCGTCGGCGGCGCGGCTCGACGGTTCCCCCCGTCGCGCCCGCCGACCTCCGCGTCACTCGTCGACCACGCCGGACTCGAGCAGGATGCGCCAGCCGATCGGGCGGAATCCGGGGAAGCGACCCATGGTGCCCATCACGACCCGAAGGTCCTCCGGATCAAGCACCCACTCCTCGAAGGACGCGACCTCGCACGCCGCGCGGTCGCGGCGGAAGTGCTCGATGGTGAACGCCCGCTCGCGCATCGCCCAGTGGTCGAGGCGGTCCGCGATCTCGAACGCCTTGTTGGTGAGGATCGCGATCGAGCGATGGGTGCGGTCCGCGTCCGGAGCGCGAAGCGCGACGTTGCAGCCGAAGATGCACCACCAGCCGTGGCTCTCCAGCACCTCCGACTCGCGGAACGACTCGACGTCCACGCACTCGTCGAGGCCGGCGACGATCGAGTCGACGAGGTCGATGCCCCGGGCGGGATCGATCGTCGCCCGCGCCTCCAGCGCGCCGCCGCGGCAGGTGTGCGCCCGACCAAGGTCGGCGGGATCGCCGAAGTCGTCGTGGAGCCAGCGGAACTCCCGCTCCGCGACCTCGAGCTGATCGATCGCCTCCGCGGCGTGACGGGCGCTCGACCGGAGGTCGACTGCCATCAGGCGCCGCGAGGCATGCCCGCGGACCGAGCGCGCCGAGGCGGCGACGAGCCGGCGCAGGAGGTCACCATCCTCGCGACCCTCGAGGCTCCGCAGGATCTCGCTGGCGATCGCCCGCGCCTCGACGAGGTTCCAGAGCGCGTAGTGCGCCGCGGCGACGTCGACCGACAGGAGCTCCCGCAGGTCGAAGCCCACGCCCGGCTCCGCGAGGCCTCGCTGCGCGACCGAGAGCGAGGTGGCGAAGCAGCCCATGCCTGCCCAGGCGCTCGCGATCACGTGGTCGGCGAGCGCCCGCTCCTCGGAGTGCGTCGCCCGGAGCCGCAGGGCGACGCCCGCGGCGCGGAGGTCCTCCCAGCGCCGCTCGCGGCGGGCGAGATCGACCACCGCCGCCACCTCGCGGGGATCCTGCGGCAGCGCCGCGAGGCCCTCCTCGCCCGCCCGATCGAGCCAGATCGACTCGACCACGTCGCCCACGGACCAGCCGAGCGCCGCCGCCACCCCCACCACCAAGTCGAGCTTCGGATTCCCGCTCGCCGGCACCAGCTTGGTCGGGTCCCGCCCCAGCGCCGTCGAGAGCTCGCCCCGCGTCCACCCGCGCATCGTGCGGATCAGGTCGAGCAGCCATTGCAATCGATCACGTCGCTGCTTCCAGAGCATGTGGTTCCTCCGGTCCGTTGAAGTGCACGACCTCCCGGGGACCGCCCCACGATCGGTCGCGGAACCACGAATACCGGAGCACCTCGGGACTCGGCCGCTCGACGCCGGATTTTCCGGAGGATCCTGAGTTCGTTCCGCGGTTCACGAGCGGGTCGCAGGCGAGATCCGCAGACCTGAACCGCTCATCCACAGCGCATCCACCGAACCGCCTTCCGCGGCTCCGGGATCGACGGGTGGAGTCGACCACGGCGTCGCCTCCTGCCCCGTCGTCCCGAACGCCACCACCCCCCGAGAAGGGCCCGCACTCTCTCTTGACCCGCGAGGCTACCCCGCCTCCACGTCGGCGGGAAGCCTCCTCCGCGGCGACCCGCGCCGAAGGTGCCCCGATGGTGACATGATGTCGTCAGCGAGGTCGCGGCGAGGCGCTCGTCAGCGCGGACCACCGCGTCATGCTCGAACCTTCGTTCAGCGATCGGGCACGCCGCCAGCCTCGGGCGGCTCGACGCCGACGCTGCGACGATCGCCGGCACGGCGCTTGAACCCCGCGAGGAAGTCCTCGATCTCGGGTCTCGTCGCGCCGAACAGGTGCTGCTCGAGCCGGCGGATCTGCTTCTCCATCCACGCCCAACCCTCGGGCGCGATGACGCCGATGTCGCTTGGTCTCCCCCACAGCACGGCATGCCGCGCCTGCGGATCCGCCGCCGCGACCGCGAGGTCGCCGAGACCAAAGGCGGGATCGCCGAGGCTGACGAAGTAGGCAAGGATCGGAAGGCTGTTCGAGGAACTCGTCCGCCCCCCCCTGCCCGCGCAGTGATCCGTGAACTGGCAGATCAACTGAGACGGATGCACGAGCGCCCGCTCGGGAATCGGCTCGACGCGGCGGCGCGGCGCACGCTGCTGGACCTCGAGCCAGGTGTCGAAGTCCACGTAGCGACCATCCACGAGGCGGACCTGGTTGAATCCCTCGAACGGATCGGCGCTCGAGCGAAGCCACTGCGCATCGAGCATCATCTCGAACGTGGTGACGAGGTTCATCTCGGCTCGCACGCCGCTGCCCACGTAGTTGCGGATCCCCTGGAAGTGAGCGTCGGACTGCTCCGCCGCCCAGAACAGCCTCTCGAAGAGATCCTCGTCGATGGGCAGCGCATCGAGATCATGGAGCAGCACCCGCCGGGTCGAGGCGGCTCCGATCCCGAGGCTCCAGGAGAGCCATGAGTAGACCCAGCCCCACTCGATCGAACGCGCCACGGAGAGCTGCTCGGGCGAGTAGCCGAGGACCCGGATCGACAACCCGCCGCGGCGCAGCTCCTCCACCGCCTCCCGCATCCGCGACGGCACCTCCTCGGTCGCGCAGTCGAGGACGACGATCACCTCCCGCATGGAGGGAGTCCGCATCCGCGCGATCAGCCGCAGGTTGGCGACCGCCACCGGCCAGAGCCGATGCATCGCCGCGATGACCACGGTGTATCCCGGCGTCGCATCCCGGAGCGGCTCCCATGACACCAGCCGCCGGAGGCGGCGGGTCATCGGCGCCCGCTTGACCGTCTTCCACACGACCTTGGCGTACTCGTTGATCACCGCCACGTGCGCGACTCCTCGTCCCTCGACTCCTTCAATGGACCTTCCGAGGTCGCTCGGAGTATGGCGCGGAGGTGCATGAAGGGTCAGGACAATCTGCCCGACTTCGCGCGGATCGGGGCGTCGCACCGCCGAGAACCTCGGTCAGGCGAGCGCGAGGTCCGGATATCACTCGGCGGGATCGTCGAACGCGACCCTCGCCCCGCCGAGGGTGGTGCCGGTCGCGAAGGCGAGGTCGACGAGGGCGATCTGCCAGTCCGCGAGCGCCCGGACCTCGCGGCTCTGCGCGTTCGCGAGCTGCGCCGCGGCGTCGAGCACGTCGGTCGAGGTGCGGATCCCCACCTCGAACTGCCGCTGCTCGCCCTCGAGCGTGCGCGCCGCGAGCACCGTCTCGAGCCGCGCCGCGAGGATCCGCTGCCAGCTCTGGCGGATCTTGTCGAGCGCCTCGAGCACCTCGGCGCGGATCGACTGCCTCCGCGCGTCGCGGGTCGCGAGCCGCTGGATCCGGGCGAGGATCGCGCTCCGCAGCCGCGCCTCCGCCGCCTCGTTCCCGATGGGGATCTCCGCGGAGAGTCCGAGCTGATAGAAGTCGCCGTCGAAGATGTTGTCGTAGGAGGAGGGCGCCGACGATCCCTGCCCTTGGAAGGAGTAGTCGAAGTCGAAGAGGAAGAGCGGGAGCGCCTGGTTCCTCCGGAACGCGATGGTGGAGGCGTCGACCGCGAGCTGCAGCTCGAGCTCGAGCATCTCCATCCGGTTCCTGACCGCGCTGTCGGAGAGGATGCCCGGATCGAGCGAGAGCTCGACCGGGGAGGGCGTGGTCCTCGGGACGAGCCCGGTCTCCGACTCGATCGGCAGGTCCGGGCGGTTGAGGAGCTTCTTGATCTCGCGCTGCCGGCTTCGGAGGAGCGCATCCGCGACGATGATCGCCTCCACCGTGCGCCCCACGCCGCTCTCGGCACGGACGACCTCCAGCTCGGGGGCGTCGCCCGCCGCGACGCGGCGCCGGGCGGCCTCGAGCTGCCGGACCGCGAGGTCGTACTGGGTGCGCCGGACCTCCAGCTCGCCCCACGCGGCGTAGAGGTTCCAGTACGCGCGGTCCGCGGCGGCGAGCACGCGGATCACCGAGAGCTTGGTCTGCGCCTCGACGATCTGCCCCTGGTATCGGGAGATCCGGATCGAGTTCATCGTGGCATCGAACCAGCCGCCGCGGAGGAAGGGCTGCGAGATCGAGAAGCCGAGCTGCGACTGCCAGAGCTCGTCGCCGACGAGCGGCGAGAGCTGCTGGTCGGCGCGGACGAGGGGCGCATCGACCACGATCTCGCCGCCGGTCGCGAGCGGCACCCGCACCCCGACGTTCGCCTGGTCGGTGCTCGCGGGAAGTCCTTGGTCGAGGTTCGTGATGAGGCTCGCGTCGCTCCGCTGGTAGTTCACGAAGAAGGTCGACTCGAACTTCGCCTCCTCCGCGGCAAGGTCCGCGGCGGCGATCGAGGGCGCGATCAGCTGCGCGCGGACGTCGAGGTTGTTCTCGAGGACGGTCGCCCGCACCTCGTCGAGCGGGATCTCGAGGCGATCGGGATAGGGCGGCGCGAGCGCCTTCGCGTCCTCGAGGACCGGCGAGACCTCGGCAAGCGGCCTCGCCGGCGCCGTCTCCGCCTTCGCGAGGTCGAGGGCGTCGACCTGCTGGAAGTCGCGCGACTCGAACTGGAAGCCGCCGTAGCGCTCCTGCGCGCTGCCGCAGCCGGCGAGCGCCGCGGCGAGCACGGCGGGCGCCGCGAGCGCACGGAGGATCGTTCGCGCGTGGTCATTCATGCCGGAGCGCCTCGATGGGATCGAGCCTCGCCGCCTTGATCGCCGGGAACATCCCGAAGAGGACGCCGACCGCCGCGCTGAATCCGAACGACATCGCCACCGCCCATCCGGGGATCTTCGCCTCCTCGAGCCCCGCGTTGGGAATGCTCGAGATGACGAGGGCGAGTCCCTGCCCGAACAAGAGACCGATGAGCCCCCCGAGCAGGCAGAGGGTGACCGCCTCGAGGAGGAACTGGGCGAGGATCGCCACCGGCGTCGCCCCGACCGCCTTGCGGAGACCGATCTCCCGGGTCCGCTCGGAGACCGCGACGAGCATGATGTTCATGATCCCGATCCCGCCGACGAGGAGGCTCACCCCCACGATTCCTCCGGCGACGGCGGTGATCCCCGCCGCGAGCGCCTTGAACTGCTCGATGAACTGGTCGATCGCCGTCACCGAGAAGGTGTCGGGGTCGGCGCCGCGGAGCCCCCGCATCCGCCGGAGCAGGAAGCGGACCTCGCTCTTCGCCTCCTCCGCGACGTCGGGGGAGCGCACCATCGCGACGATGCGGAAGAAGAAGTCGGGCTCCTGCAGCGTCGCCGCGACGGCGAAGGGCACGAAGATCTCCGCGGAGCTCGTGTTCATGCCGAACATCTGCTGCTGCACGGTCTCCACCACGCCCACGATCAGGAACCGCCGGCCCCCGATCAGGATGTGCTCGCCGACCGGATCGCGCGGCAGGCGCAGCTCGGTCGCCGCCTCCTCGTTGATGAGGCAGACCTGCCGGGCGTTGTCCTCGTCGATGGGGACGAAGGGTCGTCCCGCGATCACCTTGCGGTTCTCCGCGTCGTGCCAGGCGGCCCAGATGCCGGTGATGCTGAGCCCGTCGAGCACGGTCTGACCGTGCTGCACGCTCGCGCCGACGGTCGTGATCGGCGTCAGCGTGCGGATCGACGGGCAGTTCGCGCCGATCTCGCGGAGCTCCTCCTCCTTCAGGCGGATCTCCTCCCATGGATAGAGGTTCCGCGGCGCGCCGGAGGGACGGTCGGGGAAGATCAGGAGGCGGTTCGCCCCGAAGGACTCGAACTCGGTGAGCACGCGGGTCTTGAGCCCCGAGAGCGCCGCGATGACCGCGCTGACCGACGCGACGCCGACGATGATCCCAAGCGCGGTGAGGAGCGAGCGGATCTTGTTCGCCCAGATCTGCCCGAGGGCAAGCGCGACCGCCTGCACCCAGAAGAGGGGATTGAGGAGGGTCATGAGGCGACGCCTCCCGCCGACTGCGCCGCCCGCGCCTCCGCACGCCGAAGCGCCGCCGCCGCGGCGTCCCGCTCGATCGGCAGGTCGCTCTCGATGCGCCCGTCGCGGAGGCGCACCACCCGCCGGCAGCACGCCGCCACCTCGTCCTCGTGGGTGACGATCAGGATCGTCTGCCCCTCCGAGTGCAGCTGGCGGAAGAGCTCCATGATCTCGTGCGTCGTCGTCGAGTCGAGGTTTCCCGTAGGCTCGTCCGCCATCAGGATCGCGGGATTCGAGAGGATCGCCCGCGCGATCGCGACCCGCTGCTTCTGCCCGCCCGAGAGCTGGTTCGGGCGGTGGTCCATGCGGTGCCCGAGCCCGACCCGCTCGAGCGCCATCCTTGCCCGCCGACGCCTCGTGCCCCAGCCGACGCCGCGCCCGTAGACGAGCGGGAGCTCGACGTTCGCGAGCGCCGAGAGCCGCGGGAGGAGCTCGAAGGACTGGAAGACGAACCCGATGCGCTCGTTCCGCACCCGCGCGAGCTCGCCGCTCGACATCGCGCTCACGAGGCGTCCGTCGAGGCGGTAGGTCCCGGCGGTCGGGCGGTCGAGGCAGCCGAGGAGGTTCATGAGGGTGCTCTTGCCGGAGCCGGAGCTCCCCATGATCGCGACCATCTCGTTCACCGCGACGTCGAGGTCCACCCCGCGGAGCGCGTGGATCACCTCGACGCCCACGCGGTAGAGGCGGGTCAGTCCGCGGGCCTCGATGATCATGCGGGATCCGTCGCGGCGACCGCGGGCGCCTCGAGCGGCTTGGGGGAGACCGCCTCGTCGTGCTCGAGCTTCTCGAGCGCCTTGTACGGGCCGGTCACGATCTCCTCGCCCTCCGCGAGGCCCTCGAGGACCACCGTGTCCACGAGGTTGCTGGGTCCGATCCGCACCGGGACGAGCTGGGCTCGACCGTCCCTCACGACGAAGACGCCCGAGATGGCGCGGGAGCGGCGGTCGACGACCGCGCCCGACCGCACCACCGCGTCCGGCAGCGTCTCGACGTCGCGGTCGACGATCGCCTGGCTCGGCACCAGGAGCCCCTCGCGCTCCGCGACCTCGATCTCGACGTTCGCCGCGAGCCCCGAGAGGATCCGCTCGCCCTCGAGCTCGAGCAGCACCTCGACCTTGAAGTAGCCGGTGCCGTCGCGGTCGACGGTCCGCTGAAGCGCCACCCGCTCGACCATCCCGGGGAAGACGCGGTCGGGATACGCGTTGATGCGGACCTCGGCGGGCTGCCCCGCCTTCACGCGGGCGATGGAGCTCTCGGAGACGCGGGCATCGAGCCGCATGCGCCCGAGGTCGGCGATCGAGAGGATCACCGTCCCCGCGTTGTTCATGGTGCCGACGATCACCAGCTCGCCGACCTCGGCGTTCAGGATGGTGAGCGTCCCCTTGATCGGCGAGCGCATGACCGTCTTCGCGATCAGCTCCTCGACCTGCTCGATGTCGGCGTCCGCGGCGGCGACGCCGCTCTCGAGGACGGACATCGTGCGGGAGGACGCCGCCACCGCCGCCTCGAGCTCGCGGACCCGGTTGATGGCGTCGTCGAGCGCCTGCCGGCTCACGTCGCCGCTGTCGAAGAGCGCCTGCTGCCGGGCGAGCGTGCCGCGGGCGGTCTCGAGCGCGTGGGTCGGTCCGGCAAGCCGCGCCCGCTCCGCCTCGAGGCGGAACTGCTCGCCCTCGCGCCGCGCCTGCGCCGCCTCGAGCCGCGCGACGAGGTCGGAGTCGTCGAGCCGGACGATCACGTCCCCCGCCTCCACCTCCGCCCCCTCGCGGAAGGGAATCTCGAGGATCCTCGCGGACACCTCGGCGGAGATCTCGACCTTCGTGCTCGGCACGACCTCGCCGGGAGCGGAGACCGTCTCCACGAGCGTCCCCTGACGCACCCGCTCGGAGCGGACCTCGGTTCCGGTGCCGCCGCCCGAGGAGAACCCGAGGTCGAAGGAGGGCATCCCCTCGCCCGGCAAGACCGTCGCGGCAAGGACCGCCAGCCCCGCCAAGAGCACCACCGACAGGACGATGAAGATGCGCACTCGATCCTCCGAGGGTCGCCTCGCCGGGGTCCGCGCGAGCCCACGACGCGGGACGCGGCCGATCGGTGCCGTCGCCGGCGGTTCCTCTTGTTGGGAGCGCCGGTGCTCGGGTTGCAGGGGCGCGGAGGATACCCCCTCGTGGAGGTCGCCGACCAGGATCGACGCCGAGACGAAAAGCCCCCCGGTCCTGCGTGGACCGGGGGGCATCGGATGTCGCCTTGCGTGATCGGACCGGGACGGACTGGAATCAGCCGGTCCAGTTGCCGAGCAGGATCGTGAGGTCGGTGCCGTTCACGACGCCGTCGTCGTTGAGGTCGGCGATGCACGTGCCCGAGCTCGGGCAGTCGCCCCAGCTTCCGAGCAGGATCGTGAGGTCGGTGCCGTTCACGACCCCGTCCTCGTTGAGGTCGCCGGGGATGCCGCTGCTCGGCACCACGCCGTAGACGCCGAACGAGCAGGTGTAGATGGTGTTCGCCGGAAGCTTCGGCTGCTGCGCCCAGGGGGCGATGACCGAGCGGAGGAAGCCGGGCGCCGGGAACAACTCGGACCGCCACAGGAACGGTCCCTGCGCGTCCTCGAGGGGGATGCCCTGCTGGGCGTTGGCGAACCACGCCCAGTTGGCGACGACGTTGGGCGCGCCAGCGTCGGCGTAGAGGGTCATGTAGTAGTCGCCGGGTGCGAGCTCGAAGTTGGTCACGATGCGGAACCGATCGTTGCCCGCATAGTCGCCGTTGGGGTCATTGTCGGGCTCCGGGGTCGGGACCGAGCCGGTCACGACCTGGTTGCCATCGACGGGCTTCGCCTGACCGGTGCGGGACCAGATGATGTAGTTGAGAAGCGGGGCGCAGGTGCCGCCGGGGCAGAAGCCGTTGCCGGCGATCGTCTGGACCTCCCAGCTCGTCCCGCCGCCGGCACCCGCCTCGGGCACGGGAACGGTGAAGGGCATCGCGGCCCACCGCTGCGCGAGCGAGCCGGTGATGTAGCCGGACGAGAGACCACCGTAGATCAGGTTGCCGGTCGAGACCTGCACGACGGGCTGCTGAGGACCGGTGTAGAAGATGGTCGGCGGCAGCGGCGGCGGCGGGCTGCCGAGCTCGAAGCTGATGGTGCCAGAGCCGGCGGCATCAAGGTAGCCGCCCATGCGGATCAGGTAGGAGGTGCCCGCGGTGACCTCGATCTGCAGCTCCGAGGTGAAGTCCGCGCAGCCGGCGCCATCCTCGTTGCAGGCGATGAAGAGCTGCGGCAGCTCGCAGGGCACGTAGGTGCCGTTGCCGATGTCGTACGCCGCGATCTTCGAGTCGAAGTTCGTCTGGTTGCAGTTGCTCGCGGTGAGCAGGGTTCCCGCGGGGAGGTTCTTCGGCGCGTTGTAGCGATACCAAAGGTCGCGCCAGATCGGGATGTCGCCCTTGCTCGAGTTGCACTCGGGCTCGTCCGGTCCGACCGTGGTCGCGGTGGTTGAGTTGAAGGCGATGACGTCGCCATCGCCCACCACGATCGCGCCGGTCGGGCAGTTGTTCACGGGATAGGGGCCCGTCGGGCAGCTGTACTCGTAGAAGCCGCAGTTCTCATAGGCGAGGGCGACGCAGAACGCGTCCCACTCGACGGCACAGCACGCCGGCTCGACGTTGCAGACCGCCTCGGAGCAGGCGAGGCTGTCGCAGCCGCCGGGACCGTGCTCCTGCACGCAGTTCGAGGGGCAGTCCTGCGCCGACGCGAGGCCGGCGCACGCCAAGGTCGCGACCGCGGTCGATGCCGCAAGCCGCCAGTTCAATCTTCCGCCACGCATGGTGAATCTCCGACGGATCACGGGTCGCGCCGCGAGGGACCACGCCGTCCGACCGCGGGACGTCCACATAATCCACTGGGAAAGGTAAATCCTCCTGCCCGCGACGCCACGCGCAATCCGAGTCAACGCCACAATCGGCACAAATGAAAACCCCCCCGGTCCGAGGACCGGGGGGGTTCGGGGAGACTTGGGATCCTCGCGATCAGCCGGTCCAGTTGCCGAGCAGGACCGTGAGGTCGGTGCCGTTGACGCTGCCGTCCGCGTTGAGGTCCGCGGGGACGCACGCCGGGTTGGTCACCGTGCCCCAGCATCCGAGGAGGATGGTCAGGTCGGTGCCGTTCACGATGCCGTCGCCGTTGAGGTCGCCGGGGATGACCTCCTTGCCCTCGAACGGCACGCCGAGGATCTTGAAACCGTTCGTCGTGATCGAGTTCGGATCGGTCTGCGCCGGGTCCGGCTGCCAGCCCGGAGTGGTCCGGATGAAGCCGGGCTCGGGGAAGTTCGCCGACCGCCAGAGATAGGCGCCCTGCGCGTCGGTCATCACGATCCCGTTCGGCGGGTTGCAGAACCACGCGAAGTTGGCGGGCGACACGCCATTGGTCGAGTTGCCGGCAAACACGGTGAGGAAGTAGTTGCCGGGCTCGAGCTCGAAGTCGGTGGCGATGTCGTGCTGCTCGTTCGCGGGGTTGCCGGTCGGATCATCGATCGGCGCCGGGAAGGGCACCGAGCCGCTGACGATCTGCTCTCCGTCGACGGGACGGGCGTTGGTCGCCGCGTTCCGGCTCCAGATGATCCAGTTCAGCGTCTCGTTGACCACGCCGGCCGGGCTGAAGCCGTTCGCGGCGATCTCCTGCACGAGCCACTTGTCGCCGGTCGGGGGCGTCGGGATCGTGAAGGGCACGGCGAGCCACCGCTTGGGACTCGCCGCCGACAGGTAGCCGGAGGAGAGACCAAGGTTGGTGAGCGCGCCGTTGAAGATGACCGGGCGGGTGCCGCCGGTGTTGTAGATGACGTTGAGGAACTCGATGGTCAGCACGCCGCTGCCGGTCGCCGCCACTCCGGTGGCGGGATCGATCCAGCCACCGACGCGGAAGAGGAACCAGTCGCCCTGCTCGGCATCGATGATGGTGACGATGGAGGGTCCGGCGACGATGCCGCAGGTGTCGTCGGCGCAGCCGATCTGGTAGTCGGGCAGGAGCTCGGGGTCGAAGTTGCCCGAGGTGCCGATCGAGTAGACGTCGATCACGGTGTCGAAGTCGGTGCCGCCGCAGAGGGTCGCGGTGAGGTAGCCAGTGCCGGGGCTCTGGACCTTCCACCACAGGTCATTGCCGATGCCCGCGGCGCAGACGCTGCTGCCGCCGTTGGGGCCGTCGGTCGAGGCGTTCACGTTCGAGAACTCGAACGTGTTGCCCACCTCGGCGACCGTCGCGGAGGTCGCGCAGTCGTTCGCGGGGGCAGGGGCCGGCGGATTGCAGGTGTAGACGAAGTAGCCGCAGCCGAGCTCCTCGGAAAGCGCGAGGTCGACGCAGACTTGGTCCCACTCGACCGCGCAGCAGGCGGGCTCGAAGGCGCAGACCGCCTCGCAGCAGGCGAAGTTGTCGCAGCCGCCCGACGGATGCGTCTCGATGCAGGATCCGCCCTTGGCGAGACCGCACTCCGGGAAGACGCCCGGCGTGTAGGTGACCGTCGCTCGGTAGTCGACCGAGCAGAGCGCGCCACCGTCGCCCTCGAAGGGCACGGTCAGGATGAGCTTGTGGACGCCCTCGGGCAGGGTCACCGAGACGGTGTAGGGGCACAACTCCGTCTCGAGGCCGACGAGGAACTCCTGCGTGTCGCAGTCGAAGCCCTTGGCGACGAAGACCACGATCGGCACTGAAGCGCCAGACGAGTTGTTGTTGGTGATGCTGAAGTTCACCGTGCCGGGCTGGGTGAGCTCGAAGGAGTACCAGTCGAGGTCACGCGACGAGGGGGTCGTCGAGCCGGAGGGAATGAAGTTGCCGATGGTGCCGTAGCAGACGACCGTCGAACTCGACGGGGTCAGCGTGCCGAGCGCCTGGGTCGGGTTGCCCGCGTAGTTGCAGCCGCCGTTGGGGTCCTGGTACCCCGCCTCGCCGCTGCCGCAGGCATCGTTCTGCTCGATCGCGCCGGGGGGCGGCGTGACCGTGCACTGGGCGTGAACCGCTGGCGTCCAAGCCAGCGTTGCGACGGCCGACGCGGCGACCGACGCAAGCAACGTTCGCTTCGACATCTCAGATCTCCTAAGGAGCGTCGGTGCTCTGACCGACCGCCGGGTGACGGAACAAGACTCGTGGACGATCGACCCTTCCGAGGCGCACCGCAGCCTTGGGGATGTAAAGGTCACCGTTCAAAGTACGCCAAATGCGAGGATGGGCAAGGTAAACCGACCGTTCCATGCAAGGAAAGCGCGGTTTCGGGACGGGGCGCTTGACCAGACCACGATCGAATCCGAGGGAGGCTTTCCCCCGTCCCCCCCACGCCGTCCTGGATTCGGCAAGCACGAGCGTGGCGGCGGCGATGCCCCGGGGTCACTCCCCGTCCGGCTCCGCCGTCGCCGTGAGGCGCTTGGAGCGAAGTTGTTCAACCAGCAGCTCCGCATGCTCCCGGTGGGTCGTGGCGACCACCGACGCCCCCTCCCGGTGCGCCTCCCAGGTCCGCCGGGTCGCCTCCGCCTGCGGAAGGCGGACGATCTCGACGAGGGTCCTCACCACGTGCTCCATGTAGTTCACGCGGTCGTTGTGGAGGAGCACCTTCCACGGGGGGAGCTTCTTGGGGACGGGTCGCGACGGGGCGGGTCTCGTCTCGACCGCGATGGTGGTCTGCTCGCTCATTGGGGTAAGACTCCGTTCGTTGCGGTCGAGGGACGTCGGGGAGCGGTCGGCGGATCCCCGGCGAGGGTTCGACCCGAGTTCTCCGTCAACGCCAGTCGAAGACGATCTTCCCGAACTGCCCGGACGATTCAAGCCGAGCGTAGGCGGTCCGGGCGTCCTTCGGACGGTGCACCGAATCAACCACGGGGCGGACGAGTCCGCGCATGAGGAGCGACGCGACCTGCCGGAACTCGGTCATGTCGCCCATGGTGGAGCCGAGGATCGACAACTGGTTCCAGAACACCCGCGCGAGGTCGCACGAGGCGACCGGTCCGGCGGTGGTCCCGCAGGTCACGAACACCCCGCCCCGGGCGAGGCTGCGGAGGGCGTGCGACAGGATCGGACCTCCCACCGAGTCGAGGCAGCAGTCGACCCCCCGCCGTCCCGTCACGCCCCGGACCTCGCGCGACCAGTCTTCTCCCTTGTCGAGCACGGCGTGATCCGCGCCGAGCGACCTCGCGCGGGCGAGCTTCTCCTCGCTTCGGCTCGTGACGATCGTGGTGCAGCCGAGGTGCCTCGCGAGCCCGAGCGCCGCGAGCGCGACGCCGCCGCCGATTCCCGTGATGAGCACGGTCTCTCCGCCGCGGAGACCGGCGCGCGAGGTCATCATCCGCCACGCCGTCAGGTGGGTGAGACCGAACGCAGCCGCCTCGACCGGATCGACCTCGCCGATCGCGACGAGGTTCGCCGCCGGCGCCACGAACCGCTCGGCATGAGCGCCCGGACCATGCTCGCCGATCATGCGGATGTCCGCAGGCGAGGGGACGATCCCCGGGCGCGCCGGCTCCGGCTGCGGCACCGCCGCGTTCAGGAGCACCCGCCGCCCGACCCATGCGGGATCGACGCCGCCGCCGACCGACTCGACCACGCCCGCGGCGTCCGAGCCGCCGACGTGCGGATAGCGGATGTCGATCCCCGGCAGACCACGACCGACCCACAGGTCGAGATGGTTGAGCGCCGACGCCTCCGTGCGCACCACGCACTCGCCAGCGCCGGCGACGGGATCGGGAAGGTCCTCGCGGAACCGCACCGCCTCGACCACGGGGGTCCCCTGCCGCTCGATGGTGATCGCTCGCATGAGCGGAGATCGTACGAGACGCGGACCACCCGCCATCGCCCGCGCGCTCGCCCGCGCGAGGGCAACCATCGGGCGAGCCGCGCCGAACGTCCCGCTAGACTCGCCGCTACCTCCTCGTCGGAGAGACCCGATGACCCTGCCGCGGATGCTCCTGAACCTCGCCCCTTCCTGCGCCTCTTTCTGCGCCCTCTCCTGCGCCTTTGCCTGCGCTTCGCTCGTCGCCTGCGGCGAGCAGTCGTCGAAGCAGCCTGCCGCGACCCCTGCCGCCGCGGCGCCAGCGGCGACGACCTCCTCGACCGTGGCGGCGGCTGGTCAGTCGAACGGTCCCTCGACCGCGAACCGCATCGTCGCTGGACCGATCGTGGCGGAGCCGGGGATCGTCGACTTCGGGCTCGTCGCGCCGCGGGCGCTCGTCGAGGCGGAGATCACCCTCACCAACACCTCCGACAGACCGGTGAAGATCCTCGTGTCGAAGCCGACCTGCCAGTGCACCACGGTGGACATGGCGGGCAAGGTCATCCCGCCGAAGGGAAGCATCCAGATGCCGATGTCGATGCAGACCTCCGCGGCGGTGGGCATCAAGGCGGCGGCGGTGAGCCTCCTCTTCGAGGGCGTGCAGGCGCCGCTTCGGGTCGACCTCAAGGCGGAGGTCGCGTACTCGGTCGTGGGGCGACCGGTCCCCTACATCGACGCCCTCGAGGCGAGCCGCCTCTCCGGCACCTTCGACCTCGAGTCGCCGAACGGTCAGCCGTTCCGCGTGCTCGCGGTGCAGGGCGCGCCACCGGTCTTCGTCGGCTTCGATCCGGCGGTCGATGCACCTCGACCGCGCTACACGCTCCGCTACGACTTCCGTCCGCTCCCGCAGAACGCGGTGCCGAAGTACCTGCTCGTCGAGACCGACCGCGAGGACTGCCCGCTCGTCGACCTCCGCGTGCGGCATGAGTCGACCCGCATCGCGCCCGCGTTCAAGTTCGCGGAGTACCGCTCGATGCTCGGTCGCGTCATGCCCGGCGACTCCGCGGCGTTCACCCTCGAGGTCGAGGAGATGGGTCCCGCCCGCTTCGACGCGGTCTACGCGCTCTCGCCCGACGCGACGGTCTCGCTCGTCGACCAGAAGTCCGACGGCAAGAACCTGCTCGTCACCGTCTCGGTCACGCCGCGACCCGGATTCACCGGGCTGCTCCAGCTCCCGGTGACCTTCGCGATGGGACCACGCACCTCCGAGCACCTCGTCTATGGGCTCGTGAAGTAGCGGTCGCCCTCGCGAGAGCCTCTAGAACGTGACGACCATCCGAAGGATCCCGACGAGGGCATCCTCGGTCGCGCCAAGCCCGCCGCCGCCTGGGTTGATCACGTACTGCAGGTCGGGCTGGATCGTCAGCCAACTGGTCAGGTTGAGCTGGTAGTACGCCTCGAGGGTCAGTTCGTAGCCCTCCGGGAACAGCGTCGGGTCGGTGCTCGAGAAGTTCACGTACGCCGCGCCGAGCCCGGCTTGGTCCTGCGGACGACCGGGGATCGGACCGGTCCATGTCGAGCCGCCCGAGAGCGCCCAACTCGCCGGATTCGCGGTCTGCTCGGCGGCGCTTCCCATGAGCCAGAGCGTCACGCCCGGACCGGCGGGGTCCTTCTCGTCGGCGAGCCAGATCGCCTGCGCGACGTAGCCGTAGCCGCCTTGCATCCCCTTCTGGATCCCGCCGAGGAAGTCGGGGTACTCGCCGGTGACGCCCCAGCCGCCGAGGGCGAGCGTGCCCGCGCGGGCGCCGGGCAGGGTCCAGGTGATGTTGGCCTCGCCGACGACGAAGTAGCCGGCGGTGTTGTCGAAGAAGGTCGCGGGTCCGGCGCCGCCGGTCCCGCTCTGCAGCGCGTTGATCGCGGGCGGGTCGCTGCCGTCGTAGATCGCCGCCTTCAGCCCGAGCCAGTCGGTGGGCTTGCCCTCGACGAGCACGCCGAACGCCGGCTCCGGATAGGTCGGCAGCGAGATGTTCATCGTCGCCGGGTAGTTGAAGCCGTTGTTGATGAAGTTGGCGCCGGCGCTCGGCGTCGCGAAGGAGAACAGGATGTCGAGCTTGCCGACCTGCGCGGCGAGCCGACCATCGAGCACCACCTGGCGGTACCAGAGCTGCGAGACCTGCGAGACGCCGTTGAAGAGCGCGATGTTGTCGACGCCCTGGTAGTCGCCGACGAGGTTCGCGCTTGGGTTGTTGCCCTCGGCGATCTGCCCCAGCACGAACACCTCGCCGCCGGGGATCGAGGCGAGCTTCCCGAGGTCGAGCGAGAGCTGCAGGTTCCAGAGGTAGGGGAAGCGGCTCCCGGTCTCGATGCCGCCCCGCATGTTCGCGACCCAGTCGATGTAGATCGACGCCTCGAAGTCGATGCCGAGATCGCGAAGCTTCGGTCGCACTCCGAACCAGTCGCCGGTGAGTCGGTTCGTCTCCCACGGCCAGACTCCCTCGAAGGGAAGCGCTGAGCCGGGGACGCCCTCCTCGGGGAGGCGCGAGCTCGGCGTGGTTCTCACGGCTCCCGGACCCGTGGGAGGCTGCTGCGAGGCGCTCGTCTGCGTGGAGAAGCCGTCTGCCTGCGAGGGGGTCGGAGTCGAGGACTGAGGGGGCGTCGCGGAGGAGGAGGCTTGAGAGACGACGCCCTGCTGCGCGACGGCGACCGCCGCGACCGCGAGCGGCGCAAGAAGTCCGGCGATGCAGCGAAGCGCGGTCGGTTCCCGTGACTGACGCATGGGAGGAAAGGTACCCGACGTCGCGCCAAACCGCGGTCATCGATCGAGCCGCGGTCCGACGCTTCTAGGATGCGTCCTCGAAGCCAGGAGCGAACCCATGACCCTGCTCGCCGGAACGTCGACGCTGCTTCCGATCCTCGCCGCGATGACCACGGCTCCCGCCGCCACTCCGCCGGCGGCGACCCCGCCGAGTCCCCGCGCGGTCGACGGGACGACCGTGCTCGCGCCGGCGCAGGCGCCGCTCGACGCCCGCATCGACCGCGGCAAGATGACCTCGTTCCCCGATCCCGCGGTGCCGCGCTTCGTCGCGCCGCCGCTGCCGCCGGTCTTCCGGATCGCCCTCGACGACGCGGAGGTGCCGATCTCCGCGGACGCGGCGAAGGCGGCTCGCGCAGCGCTCGACCGGGGGCTCGCCTACCTCCTCGCCTCGCAGGCGGCGGACGGATCGTGGATGCGCGGCGCGCAGGTCGTGCCGACCGACCAGCGCGCCCGCGAGGGCGCCGCGTCCGTCGCGGTCACCGCCCTCGGGGCGAAGGCGCTCGCGCAGGCGCCCGAGACGCCGGAGCGCCGGGAGGCGCTCGACAAGGCGCTTCGCTTCGTGGTTCGCTCGCTCGAGGCAGGCGGCGGCTACGACGGTCTCGCCGCCGGGGGCATCGGGAACTACGTCGCCTCGGCGGTGGTCATGGGGCTCGCGACCACCGAGCGACCCGAGTTCGCCGGGCAGGTCTCCGAGGGAGTCGCGTGGCTCAGGCGCCAGCAATGGGACCAGTCCGAGGGCGTGCAGCCGACCGACGACTGGTTCGGCGGCGCCGGCTATGGGCGGAACGGACGACCCGACCTCTCGAACACCCAGTTCATGCTCGACGCGCTCCGCGACGCGGGCGTGAGTCCCGACGATCCGGCGGTGCAGAAGGCGCTCGTCTTCGTGAGCCGCACGCAGAACCTGCCCGCGGCGAACCCGGCGCCGTGGGCGAGGACCGGCTCGGGCGATGGCGGGTTCGTCTACACGCCGGCGAACGGCGGCGAGAGCTTCGCGAGCGAGGCGTCGGGCGAGGGACGCCACGGCGAGATCCGCCCCGAGGGTGCGCCCCGCAGCCTTCGGAGCCAAGGCTCCATGACCTACGCAGGCTTCAAGAGCCTGCTCTACGCCGGGCTCACCCGCGACGACCCGCGGGTCCGCGCCGCCTTCGACTGGATCCGCCGCCACTGGACGTTCGCGGAGAATCCGGGACTCGGTCAGCAAGGCCTCTACTACTACTTCCACGCGATGGCACGCTGCCTGCTCGCGGCGCAGCAGCCCGAGCTCGAGACGATGGACGGCGCGACGCGGAACTGGCGCGAGGAGCTCGTCGCGGCGCTCGTCGCCCGCCAGCGCGACGATGGTCGATGGGTGAACGATGCCGACCGCTGGGAGGAGGGTCAGCCCGACCTCGTCACCATCTACGCGGTGCTCGCCCTCGAGGAGGCGCTCAAGCCGGTGGTGTCGGTCGGCGATTGATCGCCCGCGCGACCGGCGGAGACTCCGACCTCGCGGTCACGCGGGAAGGGCGCCCGCCGCGCCGCCCGCCGCAAGGCGCCGCGTCCAGAGGGCGATCAGCACGCCCAACCCGAGGAGGAGCGCTCCCGTCGCCTGATGCGAGCTCGTGACGAGGAGCTCCCACGTCGGGATCTCGACGCCCGGTCGGACGAAGACCGCGACGAGCGCCGCGAGCCCGAGCAGGAGCTGCAGGGAGATCGCCGCGAGCATCGCGAGACCAAGGCGCCGAAGCGCCGGCTCCTCGCCGTGCCCGCCCCAGGTCCGCAGACCGACCGCCACCGCGAGCGCCGCGACGAGGACGCCGAGGGTGATGTGCACGTGGAGCGCCCAGACCGGATGCTCGACGAGTCCGCCCTCCCCATGGACCTGCAGGTGCCGGTAGCAGGCGCCGAAGATCGTCTGCATCACGAAGCCGATGGGAAGGAGCGCCGAGAGCATGCGGTCCGTGTCGCCGGTGCCCGCGCCACGCACCTCGGCGTTCCGCCATGACATGCTCGTGACCGCCGCGAGGCCGCAGAAGGTCGCGAAGATCACTTGCCCGAAGACGCCGTGCACGATCGCGAGGGTGAGGTTCGGGGCGAGGTCCGCCGCGTCCTGGCTCAGGGTGAGGTTGCCGGTGACGCGGAGACCGCCGAGGAGTCCCTGCACGCAGACCATGACGAGAAGCACGACCGCCGCGGCGCGGACCGCGACCCGACGATCGAGCCTCCACGCGAGGACGAGGAAGGTGATGGTGGTGACGCCGACGAGCATGCCGTAGAGCCGGTGGGCATGCTCGTAGTAGATGCCGCCGGTCATCTCGCTCAGCGGGTAGAGCAGCATGTTGTGCCCGAACGAGTTCGGCCAGTCGGGCACCGCGAGCCCCGCCTCGAGTCCGGTGACGAGCCCGCCGGTGATGAGGAGGAGGGACACCGCCGTCGCCGCGACGAGGGCAAAGAGCCCAAGCGGCGCGGTCTCGGTTCGGATCGCCGCGAGCCGCCCGCCGATCGCGCCACCGGCGACGCCGACCACGACCGAGACCGCGTACAAGCCGCCGATCCACGCCGCGGCGGTGGCGAGGTCCGAGCCGCTGCCGATGAGGCTCCCGACGATGAGGAGGTTCACCGTCGCGGAGACGAGACCGACGCGAAGTCCTCGCCGCCAGGGCGCGATAGGCGCGAGACCCGCCGGTCGGAGCCTTCCGGCGACCACGCAGACGCCCCCGAGCGCCGCGATCGTCGCGGCGAAGAGGATCTCGCCGACGACGAGACCGGGGGCGGTCATGCAGAGGTAGCCGACCGCCCACATCGCGACGGTGCCGGCGAAGCCGAGCGCGAGGTCGACCGCGAAGGAGCCTTGGGGCACCGCCGCATCCGCCTCCGGCGCCGCGGCGTCGGTCGCTCGACTCGAGGAGATCGCGGGAGGAACGAGGGTGCTGGTCATGCGTCGAGCCTCTCGGGTCTCGCCCGTCGCGGAGATCGCACCGCGGTCGGGGTCGGATTCGAGGAGTGGCCGTCATACTATGGACCCCCTCCGGGCACCCGCCCCCGCTCTCCCGCATGCCTGCCTCCCCCGTCGATCACGCGTCGCGACCCGTGCCCGCCCCGACGGCGGCTCTCGATCAGGTCGCGCCGGGGCCTCCCCGCGGGCGGGGCCCGTCGCCCGGGCTCGTCGGCGTCGTCGCGGAGCTCTCCAAGGCGAGGCTCTCGGCGCTCGTCGTGGCGACGACCGCGGCCGGCTTCGTCGTCGCCGAGCCGGTGACGATCGACTGGGCCCGCCTTGGCTGGACGGTGGTCGGCACGGCGCTCGCCGCGGCGTCCGCGAGCATGCTCAATCAGCTCGCGGAGGTCGCCCGCGACGGTCTCATGCATCGGACCAAGGACCGCCCGCTGCCCGCCGGTCGGATCGGTCGGATTCCCGTCTTCGTGGGCGGGGTGATCCTCGCCTACGCGGGCGTCTCGGTGCTCGCGCAGTTCGCGAACATCCTCGCGGCGGGGCTCGCGCTCGCGAACCTCCTCCTCTACGTCCTCGTCTACACGCCGCTCAAGCCGCGGACCTCGCTGAACACCCTCGTCGGCGCCGTGACCGGCGCGATCCCGCCGATGATCGGCTGGGCGTCGGCGGGCGGGACGCTTCCCGTCGCGGCGTGGCTCCTCGGCGGCATCCTCTTCGTGTGGCAACTCCCCCACTTCCTCGCCCTCGCGTGGATCTACCGCGAGGACTACGACCGTGGCGGGTTTCGGATGCTCCCGGGCGTCGACCGCGACGGCGTGATGACGAGCATGGTGGTGCTCGCGGGATCGCTGCTTCTGGTGCCGCTCGGGCTCCTCGGCGTGCGGCTCGGGCTTGCCGGCTGGTGGTACGGCGTCGGCTCGCTCCTGCTCGGCGGCTGGATGTCGGCGCTTTCGCTCTCGCTGTGGCGCCGCCGCGGAGTCGCGGAGGCACGGCGGGTGTTCCTCGCGAGCCTCGCGTACCTGCCGGTCCTCCTCGTCCTGATGGTGGTCGATCGAGGTCCGGTGTCCATGCAGGCGTGGATCGACGGCGGTCGTCCGGCGCCGGTGGTGATCTCGGAGGCGCCCGTGACGCCGGAGGCACCGACGCCGAGCGACGCGACGCCGCGGACCGAGCCGTGACGCGCGAGCCGGCGACGACGGACCTTCGCGGCGCGGCGGTCTGGATCACCGCGTTCGCGTCGCTCGGGGTGGTCGCGGTGCTCGCGTGGGCGCTCGCGGTGGGGCTCTCGCGCAGCCGACCGGTCGGCGACGGTCGCGATCCCGCGACCTACGGATTCGACCTCGCGGGACTCCGCGGCGAGCCGGGACTCGCGACCTCCGGACATCCCCGCGACTTCCTGCCCTCCCTCGATCGTCCCTCGACGATCGCCGGCGCGGAGGTCGCCGAGTACAACCGCACGCATCGGCGTCGACCGGTCGTCAGCGCCGACCGCGTCGTCGGCGTCACGATCGCGGGCGAGAGCCGGGCGTACCCGCTTCCGCTCCTCGAGTCGCACGAGGTCGTGAACGACGAGCTCGGCGGGGTCCCGATCGCGGTCTCCTTCAGTCCGCTCGCGGACGGCGCGGTCGTCTTCCGACGGGATGTCGGCGGTCGCGTGCGGGAGTTCGCCCTCAGCGGACTGCTGCTCGACGCGTCGCACCTCCTCTACGACCGCCCGGTGCCAGACTTGGCGGAGGGCGGGGCGTCACCCTCGTTGTGGAGCCCGCTCCGCGGACGGGCGGTGTCGGGACCCGAGACCGACGCGTCGCTCGACCTTGTTGCCGGCGTGTCGCTCGCGACCTGGTCCGACTGGCTCGCCGCGCACCCCGAGACGACCGTCGCCGTCGGCGACGAGGCGAGCCGACTCCGTGGTCGGCAGATCAACTACGCCCGCTACCTCGAGTCGCCGGGGGTCGGACGACCGGTGCGCGGCGTCGCGCGGGACGAGGACGCGCCGAAGGAGCCGGTGCTGATGCTCCGCGATGCCGGCGGAGCCTGGCGGGTCCTCGACCTTGCGGCGCTGCGGAGGGCGGCGGATCCCGGCGGCTGGACGGAGGTCTCGGAGCCGAAGGCGCGACTGATGATCTCGCGGGATGCCCGGGGCTACCTGCTCGAGGACGTCGAGGTGGTCGCGGTCCCCTGCCTGCGGTTCGCGGCGGAGGCGGCGGTCATGGCACCGGCAATGCCTGCACCCGGCGCGGCGGCGATCACGCCTTGACCCGCGCCGGCGGTTCTCCCGCCATGCGACGGAACCGCTCCGACTGCACGAGGAGCTCGTCGTAGGTCCCCGACCGCACGACCCGCCCCTCTTCGAACTCGAAGATGCGGTCGCAGTGCCGCACCGTGGTGAGCCGGTGGGCGATGAGGATGATCGTGCGCTCTCCCTGCAGACCCTCGATCGCCGACATGACCTCCTGCTCGGTCAGCCCGTCGAGGGCGCTCGTCGCCTCGTCCATGACGAGCACGGAGGCGTTTCGGTAGAGCGCCCGCGCGATGCCGATCCGCTGCCGCTGACCGCCGCTGAGGCGGACGCCGCGCTCGCCGACGATCTCGTCGTAGCCCCTCGGTAGAACGCTCACGAACTCGTCGATCTGCGCCATGCGACCCACGCGGCGGACCTGCTCCATGTCGATCTTGTCCCGCGCGATGCCAAGCGCGATGTTCTCCGCGATGCTGTTGTCGTTCAGGAAGATCGTTTGGGGGACGTAGCCGAGCGACGAGTGCCACCTCTCCATGTTCGAACCGGTGATCGTCTCGTCATCGACGACGAGTTGCCCCGACTCCGGCGTCAGAAGCGCGAGGATCAGGTCCGCGGCGGTGGTCTTGCCCGAGCCGCTGGGACCGACGAACGCGACGGACGTGCCGACGGGAACGAGGAGATCCACTCCGCGAAGAGCGAGCGGTCGATCGGGTTGGTAGCGGAACGTCGCGTTCCTGAGCTCGATCGAGCGAGTTGGCCAGTCGTTCGCTTGCCTCAACCAGGTCTGCCGATCGCTGAACTTCTCTCGACGCACCCCCAGGCGAAGGTCGTCGTAGACCCTCTCGAATGATGCGTGATCCGCCCTCATGCGGGCGATCGCGTAGAAGACCTGGTGGATCGCTGGGAGCAGTCGATAGGCGGCGAGTCCCAGGAAGGTCAGCTGAGCGAGCCATGCTCCATCGCCGGCACTCCCCCCGCTCAGCACCAGCGCCACGACCACGAGCCCTCCCACCGAGACGCTCTCCAGCACGAACTTCGGCGCGACCGAGATGACCTGGGTGTTCGCCTGAACCCTCGACACTTGCCAGGAGAGCCGCTCGAACGACCGGCTGAAGACGCTGCGGGTGCCGAGGACGATGATCTCCTTGATGCCGCCGAAGCCCTCGTTCAGCACCTTCCATCGCTCCGCGGTCGCTTCGGACTGGATTCGACCGTTGCGGAGAAGCCGCCGGCGCGTCAGCGCGTAGACGAGCGAGTAGGTGCCTCCCAAGGCCACCGCGGCACCGAGCGCCACCACCGGATTGACGACGACGATCGATCCCACGATGGCGAGGATCGTCACCACGTTGGTGACGAGACCGATCCCGTTCTGCAGCACCCCGGTCAGGATCCGCCCGACCTCATAGGTCGTGTTGTTGATCAGCGTGGCGCTGTTGGTCCGCGCATGGAAGAGGTAGTCTCGATTTAGATACTCGTTGAAGAGCGCGACCTGGAAGCCGTTGCCGACCCAGAACGAGAATCGGGTCATTGCGAGCGTGCCCAGGAGGTTCATGAGGCTTGAGCCGACGACGAGCGCGACCAGCAGCAGCCCAAGCATCACCACGAACTGCCGCTCGTCCGTTGCCCCGCTCCACTCGTAGCCCATCGCGAGCCATCGATTGGTGTGGACAAGACTCGGCTCGGCAAGCACCGCGAAGAAGGGCATCACGGAGACGATGCCAGCCACCGCCGAGAACGCCATGAAGACGGAGACGAGCTGAAGCAAGACCATCCGCCGCTTCTGGCGGGGTTCGAGCAGCTTCCACAACTGAAGCAGGACGGTTCGCACGGCGGTCGATCGAGGGAGACGGGCGCTGGTCTAAGGGGTCCTCACGGGAAGACCCCTGTACTTCGGCATATCCGAACGCCTTCGTCGGTGGTTCATCACGGCACCCTACTCCAACGACGGCGTGCCTCGCTCATGCCCTCCCTTGCCCCCACGCGAGAAGACCGTAGAAGGCGACCCACGCCACCCCGAGGAAGTGCCAGTACATCCCGGCGAGCCGGACGCCGCCGATGCGGATCTCGGGGACGGCCGGCTCGGGGCGTCCGAGAACCCATCCCAACGCGATGAGTCCGCCAACCAAGTGCGCCGCGTGCATGCCGGTCAGCACGTAGAACGTCCATCCGTAGAGGTCGGTCGTCGGCAGCAGACCGCGGCTCCAGAGCTCGCGCCAGGCGATCCCCTGCAGCAGCAGGAACCCTGCCCCGAGCCAGAGCGTCACGATGAGGTCGCGGCGCGGCGAATCCCCCCTGACGACCCGCCGCTGGGCGAGCCACATGGAGACGCTCGACGCGGCGAGGACCGCGGTGCTCGCGAGGAGGATCGAGGGCAGGCGAGGATCGCCATGGCGGCTCCAGTCGCTCGTCGAGCCGACCTCGAGCCGCACCACGACGAAGGCGATCATCGCGGAGGCGAAGAAGACCGCGAGCACGACGAGGAACACCCACATGCCGAGGGTGCCTGCCTCGAGGCGTCGGCGCGGGTCATCGAAGGGCGTCGCGCGGGAGGGCGTCATGCGAGGGACGCCGCAGGGCGTCGATTCAATAGCCCAAGGGACCCGTGGTGCGGTCCTTGGTGATCGGGGCGTAGGGCGCGTTCGCGTCGAGCGTCTCCTGCACCACCTTCGGATTCCCGTTGTACTCGCTCGCGCGATACATCCGGGTGTCGGTCATCGCGATCGCGATGAGGAGGATCACGAAGAGGATCGACGCCACCAGCACGAGCGAGTTGAAGGAGCGGTCCCACAGGAGGTGCATGAAGACGAGCATCACCATCACCGCCTTGACCACCGCGACCGCGAGGGCGATCACGATGTTGAACTCGCCGACGTCGATGTAGCGCACCGCGACCGTCACCACGGTGAGGAAGAGGAGCGCGAGCCCGGTCAGCACGAGCGTGCGGACGGGGACGAGGTGCCCGACGAGGGGATGCGGCTCTCCACCGTGATGGTCGTGGGGGGCGCTCATGGAGTCGGCTCCGGAGGCGGGGTCCGCGTCAGTGGATCAGGTAGAAGAGCGGGAACAGGAAGATCCAGATCAGGTCGACGATGTGCCAGTAGAGCCCGCCGAGGTCGACCGGGGTGTAGTAGTGGCTGCCGAACTCGCCGCGCATGCCGCGCCAGATCAGCCATCCGATCACGATCATGCCGACCACGACGTGGATGCCGTGCAGCCCGGTCATCGCGTAGTAGATCGCGAAGAACTGGTGCGTGTTCACCGGCATCTTCGGATCCTCGAGGTGATCCATCGCCGGCTCGTCGGACTGCTCCGGATCCGCCTCGACCGCCGTCGCCTCGCCGGTCGGCGCCGCGAGGCCTGCGGGACCGAGGGCGGGCTTCGCGATCACGCTCGCCTCCGCGGCTGGCATCGCGTACATCGCCGTCGCGGGCACCGCCTCCTTCTCGGCGACGGTCTGGAAGGTCGGGGCAGGCGCCTCCGCCACCGCCGCGGGCTCCGTCGTGACCGCGACCTTCACCTCCTCGTCGGGGGGGACGTAGAAGGTCGAGCCCCACACGAGGTGGTCGTGGATCTTGTGGGTGTACTCGAAGTACTTGATGACCATGAAGCCCACCGCGCCCATGAAGGTGAGCACGAGGCAGACGATCATCGCCTTGATCTTGTTGGTCTGGGCGAAGCGCACCGCGAGCGCCATCGTGAGGCTCGACGCGATCAGCACGCAGGTGTTGATCCCGCCCATGATCGTGTCGAGGTAGTTCGCGCTGTACGCGAACACCTCGGGGTTCTTGAACCGAAGCACCGCGTACGCCGCGAAGAGCCCGCCGAAGAAGAGGATCTCCGTGGCGAGGAAGAGCCACATGCCGAGCTTCCCGCTGTCGAACTGCTGGGCGGGGGTCTCGAAGTGGTGCGCGAGGAACGGGTACTGGGAGTGCCCGTGATGGTCGTCGGGGCCATGGTGCCCATGGTGCCCGTCGTGCCCGTCGTGACCCGATTGGGCGGGAAGCGCCGACATGTCAGTGTCCTCCGCCCGCCGCGCGGGCGCGGGCCTCGACCTCGCGGTCGATCACGTAGCCGTCCTGCGCGGCATCCCAGCGGACCCCGCTGAAGTCGTAGCAGTCCCCCACCGTCGGGGTGGTCTTGAAGTTGTAGTAGGGCGGCGGCGACGCGCACTCCCACTCGAGGCTCCGACCGCCCCAGGGGTTCGCCGGCGCCTTGCGGCCGCGGTAGCAGGAGTGCAGGAGGTAGACCGCGATGACCACGAAGCCGACCGCCATGACGTACGACCCGATCGTCGAGATGACGTGATAGGGCTGGTACATCGGCAGGTAGTCGTAGTACCGCCGCGGCATGCCCTGGCTGCCCAGCATGAACTGGGTGAAGAAGGTCACGTTGAACCCGATGAAGACCAGCCAGAAGGCGATCTTGCCCCACCGCTCGGAGAACATCCGACCGGTCATCTTCGGCCACCAGTGGTGGAGCCCGCCGATCATCGCGATCAGGGCGCTTCCCATCATCACGTAGTGGAAGTGCGCGACCACGAAGTAGGTGTCGTGCAGGTGGACGTCCACGTTCAGCGTCCCGAGGTGGATGCCGGTCAGCCCGCCGATCGTGAAGAGGAAGATGAACCCGAGCCCGTAGAGCATCGAGGTGTTCAGGCTGATCGATCCCTTGTAGAGGGTCGCGAGCCAGTTGAACACCTTGATCGCCGAGGGGATCGCCACGCTGAAGGTGATCGCCGAGAACAGCGTGTTCATGAGGGGGCTCTGGCCGCTCGTGAACATGTGGTGCCCCCAGACCAGGAAGCTGAACACCGCGATCGCGACCGAGCTGAAGGCGATGAAGCGGTAGCCGAAGATGTGCCGGTGCGAGTGGACCGCGATGATCTCGCTGATGATCCCCATCGCCGGCAGGATCATGATGTAGACCGCGGGGTGGCTGTAGAACCAGAAGAAGTGCTGGTAGAGCACCGGGTCGCCGCCCATCGCGGGGTTGAAGATCCCGATGTCGAGGGTCCGCTCCACGATGAGGAGGAGGAGCGTGATCGCCAGCACCGGCGTCGCGAGCACCTGGATCAGCGCGGTCGAGTAGAGCGCCCAGAGGAAGAGCGGCATCCGGAACCAGGTCATCCCCGGCGGACGGAGCTTGTGGATGGTCACCACGAAGTTCATGCCCGTGAAGATCGAGCTGAACCCGAGGATGAACACCGCGGTGAGGATCGGGATCACGCCGCCGGTCGAGGTGGTCGTCGAGTAGGGCGTGTAGAAGGTCCAGCCGGTGTCGAAGCCGCCCATCCCGAGGGAGATGAGGGCGAACGCCGCGCCGAACATCCAGAGCCAGTAGCTGAAGAGGTTGAGCCGCGGGAAGGCGACGTCCTTCGCCCCGAGCATCACCGGCAGCACGAAGTTGCCGAGCGCCGCGGGAATGCTCGGGATGATCACGAGGAACACCATGATCGCCCCGTGCAGCGTGAAGACCTGGTTGTACTGCTCGGCGGTCATGATCGTGCCGCCGGGCGCGAGGAGCTCCGTGCGGAGGAGGATCGCGAAGATCCCGCCGATCAGGAAGCTGACCAGCACCGACACGAGGTACATCACCCCGATCCGCTTGTGGTCGAGCGTGAAGATCCAGGAGAGCAGTCCCCGCTGGTGCTTCAGGTAGTCGTCGGTCGCGGGCGTGTCCACGAGTCCGGGTCGGGCGAGGTCGAGGGTCGTCATGGTCGTCTCCCGGGGTCGAGCCCCGTGGTCCACGTCACTTGGTCGTCGCGTTCTTCCAGTTGCCCTTCGCGTCGAACTCGTCGACGCGCTTGATCATGGCGATCACCGCATCGACCATCCGGTCGTTGAGCTGTCCCTTGAAGGTGGGCATCGCGTTGGTGTAGGGCTTCACGAGGTGCCGACCGGGGTTGTAGATCGAGTCGCGGAGGTAGTCCTCCGGCGTCGCGTACTCCTTGCCGGGTCCGATGAGGTCGGCGAGCCGCGTGCCGTCGGTGAACTCGGTGGTGCCGTCCTTGGTCCGCTGCCAGAGGTCCTTCCAGGTCGGACCGGTGCCGACCGCGCCGTCGAGCGAGTGGCAGTTCGAGCAGCGGGCGTAGATCTTCGGACCCGCCTTGAAGTAGAGCTCGTCGTCGGGGATGTCCTCGATCCAGCGGCTCTGCTTGGTGAGCCACTCGTCGAAGGCAACGCGGTCGAGGACGAACACGCGGCGGTTCATGTTCGAGTGACCGGTCCCGCAGTACTCCGTGCAGAAGAGGTGGTACGCCGCGTTCGGGTCGTCGCCGGTCGGCGCGTCGGACTGGAACCAGAGGTTGTTGTAGCGACCGGGCACCACGTCGCGCTTCACGCGGAACTCGGGGATGAACAGGCTGTGCAGCACGTCCTCCGAACGCATGATGAGCCGCACCGGCTCCTCGGCGGGGATGTAGAGGTCCTCGGAGCTCGCGCCGTTTGGGTACTTGAACGACCAGAGCCACTTCGCCGCGGTGACGTTGATGTCGTAGGTGTCGCGGGGCGGGGTCGCGAAGTTCAGGTAGCCCTTGAACCCCATGAAGAAGATCACGATCACGATGATCAGCGGCACCACCGTCCAGGTGACCTCGAGGGTGGTGTGATGGGTCGGACCGGCCTGGAAGCCCTCCTTCGTCCGCTGCCGGTAGCGCCAGGAGAAGACGATCAGGAGCACCGTGACCAGCGCGAAGAAGACGTAGCAGATCCAGTTGATGACCTGGAACATGAAGTCCGTCTCGCCGGCGATCGTCGAGGCGGCGCGGGGGAGCCAGAAGTTCGCCTCGTCGGCGCTGGCGAGGAGCACGGTCGGCAGTTCGAACGGAAGCGTCATGGTCGTCCTCGTCGCCCCGCGGGGCGTCCTGGTCCTCTCCGCGTCAGGTCGTTCCCCCGGCGGAGACCGCCGCGGTCTGGCTCGACCGCCGGCTCCGCCACTCCCGCCACCACATGCCACCCACGCCCACCCCGAGCACCAGCAGGGTCACCACCCCGCCGAGCTGCATCAGCCGCATCGCGAACAGCACGTAGCCGCCCGCGTCGGGGTCGTAGACGTGGCACCACAGGATGAAGCGGTCCCAGCTGCTGCCGATCCGGCCCTCGGACGCCTCGAGGAGCGCGAGGCGCAGGTTCGAAGGGTCGTACTTGGTGCCGTAGAGGTATCGCGACACCCGACCATCCGGCGTGATCACGAAGATCGCCGCGGCATGGGCGATCTCGCCGTCGGGCTGCGGACGGAAGCCGAAGCCCACCGCGTCCGCGAGCGCCCGCGAGCTCGCCTCGGGTCCGACGAGGAAGTGCCAGCCGTCCGAGACGCCGGGGCGGGCATACTCGACGAGGTAGCCCTGCTTCTTCGCGGCGGCGAGCTCGTGCCGCTCCTCGGGGTTCACGCTGACCGAGACGACGCGGAACTTGTCGCCCGCGTTCCAGTCGACCTCGCCGAGCGCCTTCACCATGCCGTTCAGCACGAGGTTGCAGAGCATGGGGCAGCGGAAGTACCCCATCTGCAGGAGCACCGGTCGCTCGCCGTCGAAGAGGTCGCGGAGGGCGATCGTCCTGCCCGCGTCGTCGGTGAAGACCGTGTCGAGCGGCAGCGTGCGGTCGAGGTTCTCGATGATGTCGACGCCGACGAGCTCCTTCGGGAGGTCGTCGCCGAACTCCGAGGGCGGCGCCGAGACCTGCCCCGCCGCCGGCGCGCCGACCGCCGCCGCGAGTGCGGCGACGAGGCACGAGAGGGTGGTTCGAAGGCTCATGGCGAAGGGCTCGTCGAGGATGGGTCGAAGATGCGTCGGGAGGTCGAGGAGAGGATTCGTAGGCGCCTTGTGACGGATTTCACGAAGTCGTCGGGTCGAGGTTCCGGACTGCTTCTCGGGACCTTCGAACCCTCTTTGGGGGTCAGCGGGAGCCCTGTTGGGCGGCGATCTCCCTCATGGCGTCCTCGATCGGGATCCGGCGGCGGGTCTCCCCGGTGTCCGGATCGACGTACTCGCCGCTCTCGGCGAGGAGCAGGTTCTGGGCGTTCTTGAGCTCGACGAGCGGCTCGACGGGGCGGTCCACCACCTTGCGGTCGAACTCGGCACGCTCGGCGCGGAAGTAGATGACCGCCAGCGCCACGAAGAAGACCACCAGCACCACGATCCCCGCGACGGAGATGAACCACGAGGACCCCGGCTCGGGGTCGTCCATGAGGGCTTCGGTCGAGGGGGAATGGGATGGGGTGCTCATCGGCGCCTCACATGTTCTCGAAGGCGATGCTGTTCTGGAGCCACGGGTCGCGGCGGCAGAGCAGCGGATGCCGCTCGAGGCGGTTCAGGGTCGCCCAGACGTAGATCCCGCAGAGCCCGAGGGTCATGGTCAGGTTGATGGGGTTCAGGAGACCCGTCGGCGCGGACGCATGGGCATCCACGAACGCGCGGTAGTCGGTGGCGGTCGCGAGGTCGGCGGGGATCACCGGCATCACCAGCCAGAAGAAGTCGATCCACGCGAAGACGAGCATCCAGACCGCCCCGAGGGCGAGGATCGAGGGGAACCGCTTCGGCCAGCGCGAGATGAGCCCCACGAAGGGGATCACGAAGTGCCCGAAGAGCAGCGCGAAGCTGAGCACCGCCCAGCCGCCGATCTGCCGGACGAGGAACCAGCCGGTCTCCTCGGGGATGTTCGCGTACCAGATCAGCATGTACTGGCTGAACCCGATGTACGCCCAGAACACGATGCCGAAGCCGAAGAGGAGCTTGCCGAGGTCCTGGTAGTGCTCGGCGGTGACGAGCCCCTGCAGCCGACCCGCCCGCTGCAGGAGCACGCAGCAGAGGATCAGCGCCGAGAAGCCCGCGGTGACGCTCGCCGCGAAGAAGTACACCCCGAACATCGTGCTGAACCAGCCCGGCGAGAGGCTCATGATCCAGTCGAAGCTCGCGAAGGTCGTGGTGAGCCCGAAGAGGATCGCGGCGGGGCCGGACCACTTCGCCATCCGGTCCTCCGCCTTCTGGCTGCCGGTGTCGCCGACCTCGAGCGAGCCCTTCAGGAAGAACCTCGCGAGGAGCGCCCAGACCAGGAAGTAGACGCTCGCCCGCGCCCAGAAGAACGGCTGGTTGAGGAAGGCGATCTTCTTGACGACGAGGTCGTACTCGCCGGGGTTGTGCGCCCGGAGGTGCTCGAGGTCGGCCCAGGGGAAGAGGACGCCGAGCCGACCGGTCGCCGCCATCGCGACGAAGGGCAGGAAGAGCACCCAGATCCAGGTGAGGTTCGAGGCGAGGAGCTCCGCCGGCCGCCGCACCGTCACCGACCATCCCGCGCGGGTGAGGTGCTGGATGATCACGAAGAAGAGCGACCCGAGCGAGACCGCGAGGAGGAGGAGGAAGACCTGCAGCCAGCTCTTGGCGAGGAACACCCCGTGCTCGCCGCCATGGCTGCCTCCGAGGAGGACCGTCGCGCCGATCCCCACGACCCCCGCCGCGAGGGCGAGGCGCCGCGTCTTCAGCCCCGCGGGGGCGAGGCGGATGTTCGGCGCCTCGAGGCTCGGCTCGATCGCGGCGGAATGACCGTGGCTCATCGGGTCGCCTCCGCGCGGAGGGGCGCGTTCCCCGCGTTCTGGCTCAGCTGCAGCGCCTTCACGTACGCGACGATCGCCCACCGGTCGGCGGTGGTGACCTGCGCCTCGTATCCCGCCATGTTGCGGATGCCCTTCGAGATCGAGTGGAAGACCTGACCGATCGGCTGCGCGACGATCTCGGGGGCGTGGATGTTCTTGGGCTGCACCCACGCGGTGCCGTCCACCGGTCCGTCGGCGTTCGCCATCAGGTCCATCGCCCGCTTGTTGACGATGCCGTCGCCGTAGCCGGCGAGGCCGTGGCAGACCGAGCAATAGATGTTGTAGCGCTCGCGGCCGCGGGCGAGGAAGGCGTCGTCGACGGCGACCGCCGCGGGGAACTCCGTCGCCCACGCGCCCTCGACCACGCCCTCGTGGAAGTGGGCATCCTCGAACGCCTCGCCGCGGGCGACCGTGCCGGGCGCCGGCGGCCGCTGGGCGCGACCGTCGGCGAAGAGCGGGTTTGCGCTCTGCGGCTTGAACTTCGGCTGGAAGTCCATGTCCTGC
>VGXO01000016.1 GCA_016873275.1 Phycisphaerae bacterium | reverse complement strand
AAGGTAAGGCTCGTCGCCGAGAAGGCGATACCTCGGACATCCGCAGGGACGCCCGAGGCACGAGCGGGAGGGGATGGTAGGGGTTTCCCGACCCCTGTCAAGCACCTTGAAGACTTTTTTCCGGGTCCAGTCACGCCGTGCCCCGCCGTGGATCCGGCGTCACGGCCGCCACCAGACCCCAAACCTCCGCCGCGCCCAAGCGTCGAAGCGCATCGCTGCAGTCGCGAAGGCTGCTGCCCGTCGTCGATACGTCATCGACGAGAAGGACCCGCAGACCTCGGAGGTCGCCGCTCGCAACGCCCCATCGCGGCGCGACCCGTGCGACGCCCCTGCCCGCTCGATCTTGTCGGGCGCGGGGTCGACCCCCGCCTTGCCGGAGGGGTCGAATGAGTGGGATCCTGAGTTCGGAGGCGACGATCCGGGCGATCTCGCCGGCATGATCGATGCCCCGTCGCAGGCGCCGGAGCAGCGGCATCGGGACCGAGCAGGCGGCGTCCGACGCCCCCCAGACCCAACCCGCTTCCCTCGTCCGGGTCGCGAGGTCCTGCCCAAGTTCCTCCGCCGCGAGGACGTCCCGCCGGTACTTGCAGTCGAGCACCAAGCGTCGAAGTCGACCTGACAGCTCGCCGATGCGGACGACCCGATCCGCGCCCGCGGCTCGCGATCCGCGACAGCGGGCGCACGGGGAACCGGACTCGCCGACCGCGACGGTCGATCCGCAGCGAACGCACCAGTCCTGCCTCCGGCTCGGCGTCTCCCCTGGGTCCGTTCCCGCCGCGATCAGCCACTCCGACTCGAGCCGCACGAGCATCGGTCGCACGATGCGATCGAGGAACATGGCTCCCATGATCTCGGAGATCCCGTCTCGGACCGAGCGAGATGCCAAACGGCATCTCGCCGCGGTCACCGATCGACGCCGCCCGCCTAGATCTTCTTGGGCACCGCGGCACGTCCTGAGCCGCCCCACCACGCGACCATTGCGCAGACCGCCAACGCGAGCATGGCGGGCATGGACCCGAACCTCATGCAAGCGATCGCCGCGGGGATCGCGACCAGCAGCTCCAACCCCATCGCCCACGCAAGCGCCGACCCATGGGATCCCGTCCGTGCGACGACCCGCTGGTAGGCGTGCTCCCGGTGCGCCCGCCACCACTCGGCGCCCCGAGCCATCCGTCGCAGGAGGCACGCGGCGACGTCGCCGACGATCGGCGTGCCGAGGGCGAGCCATGCCCAGCCGAGCTCCCATCGAGCATCGAACGCGCGGACCGTGCACCAGGCATACACCGCGCCGAGCAACAGGCTCCCGCCGTCCCCCATGAACACTCGGGCGCGGGGGAGGTTCCACGGCAGGAATCCCGCGACCGCCGCCGCCGCGACCGCCCCGACGAAGGTGACTCCCCCCGCATCCCGCACGGACCACGAGAGGACCGCGCCTGCCGCGAAGATGCCCAGCGCGACCAAGGCGAGCAGCCCGTCGCTCCCGTCCACGAAGTTGAAGGCATTCTGGGTGATCAGGGGCAGCAGCGCCAGGCTCGTGACCGTCCAGGCGGAAGCGCCGTCGAGCCATGCCGACGCGGCGAGAAGTCCGCCGACCATCGCCTCGCCGAGGAGCTTGGGCAACGTGGGCAGGTCGGCGAGGTCGTCGAGCGTGCCGACGATCACGGCAAGGGCGAAGGCGAGCACCGTCGAGCTCGCGAGCGCCGGCGGCGAGCCGATCATGGGCCATGCCATTGCCAGGAGTGCCGGAAGCGCCATGGCGACCCCTCCGAGCCTCGATCGCGGGAGGTCGTGCAGATCTCGATCGCGGGGCGGCACGCCGCGGGCGATCCCGAGCCGCGACGCCGGAAGCGACAGAAGTCCGGACGCCAGCGCAACCCCGCCGAGCATGAAGAACCAGGGCGGCACGAGTCGATGCTACCGACGCGGTGCCCTCCTCGACCATGACTCGACCATGACTCGACCATGACTCGACCATGACTCGACGATGGACCGCCGTCGCCGGATGATGAACCGCGTCGAGCGGGATCTTGCCCTTCGATCAGACGAGCGGCGATCTTGATGACCCGATCGAAACCAGACTCCAGGGACGCTCGCCTCTCGGTCTGCATCGTGACCCACCGGTCGCGCCGCGAGATCGAGGCATGCCTCCGCTCGATCGATCGGCAGACCGTCCCTCCCCGCGAGGTGGTGGTGGTCGACAACGCCAGCGACGACGGCACGCTCGGGCTGCTGGACGGTCGTCGGGACGTCGAGGTCGTCGCGCTGCCGCGGAACGTCGGCTTCGCGACCGCGAACAACCTCGCGGTTCGGCTCACCACCGCGCCCCTCGTGGGACTCGTCAACCCGGACGTCGAGCTCGAGCCGGACTGGATCGCCGAGATGACGTCGGCCGCCGAGCGCCACCCAAGCGCGACGAGCCTCGCGTCCGTGCAGATCCTCCCCGGCGACCCGCCTCGCTTCGACGGCGTCGGCGACGCCTACCACGCGAGCGGGGTCGCGTGGCGTCGAGGGCATCGGGCGAGGGTCCGACCGGTGGATCGCGACGTCGAGGTCTTCTCAGCCTGCGGCGCCGCCGCGGTGCATCGTCGCGAGGCGTTCGAGTCGGTCGGCGGCTTCGAGGAGTCCTTCTTCTGCTACTACGAGGACCTCGACCTGGGATTCCGCCAGCGGCTCGCCGGTGGTCGGTGCATCCTCGTCGCGTCCGCGCGATGCCAGCATGCCGGCGGCGCGTCGTCGGGAGGCGCAAGAAGCGATCTCGCCACCCGTCTTGGGCACCGCAACATGGTCTGGTGCTACGCGAGAAACATGCCGGGTCTCCTCGCGGTTCCGCTGCTCGTTCCCTTCCTCGCCGGGCAGTTGACCTGCCTCCTTCACGGGCTCGCGACGGGTCGCGGGAGGACGATGATCTCCGCGAAGCTCGAGGCGCTGCGCGGTCTTCCCGCGGTCATGCGTTCGCGTCGGGCGATTCAGCGCGGGCGCGAGGCGTCGATCCTCGAGATCGCTCGCGCGCTGGAGTGGAGCCCTTGGCCTGATCGCGGACGGCTTCCCTGAACGCATTCAGCCCGCGGTCGCGACGGACGAGGGTCGCCGAGCGGTCCTCGCCGGGGAGGTCGCCGAGTTGATCCTCGCCGCTCGCCGCAGCAGGCGCGGCGCGGTGGAGAGCACGAAGGCGGTCCACACCGCGGCGACGAAGAGCGGTCGGGTCGCCCGATGCCACGCAGACCTCCACCGAAGACGGTCGAAGAGCAACATCGAGCGATGCTTCTGGAACCGCACGAAGTGCGGGCGTGCCCGCGAGGAGCTGCCTTGCTCGTGCAGCGCGGTCGCCTGCGGCACGAAGAGGATGCCGAGTCCATGGTCCCCAAACCTCGCGCACCACTCGAGGTCCTCGAAGTGGAGGAAGAACCGCTCGTCGAGCCCGCCGACCCGCTCGATCGACGCGCGGCGCGCAAGCATGAACGCTCCCGAGATCGCCGGCACGCGGACGGGCGCCTCGGGCATCGGTCGTCCGAGGTGGTCGAAGTCCCACCCGGCGCCGCGCAGACCGACTCCGCGACCGATCGCCTGGCGCCGCCCCGGGAGGTCGCGGCGCGAGCCGCGCTGCTCGCGACCATGCTCGTCGAGCAGCAGTCCTCCGGCGAGACCGCAGTCCGCGCGCGCCTCGAGGGCATCGACGAGGACTCCGATCGCGCCTGGCGCCACGAGGCAGTCCGGGTTCAGGATCAGGACGAACGGCGAGGTCGTCGCGAGGAGCCCCTCGTTCACCGACGCGGCGAAGCCCCGATTCCGCCGCAGCGGTCGGAGCTCCGCGACCCCGCCGCACTCGCGGCACCAGCGACGAAGGGCGACGACGTGCTCGGGTCGGCTCGCCGCGTCGACGACGAGGATCCTCCCGACCCGCGGGTCCGCGCCGAGCCGACGCAGGCACTCCCGCGCCACCTCGCCGCTGTCGTGGGTCGGCACGATCACGTCCACTCGCGCCGTCGGATCGACGGGCTCGTGACCTCGCGGCGACTCCGTTCGCGCGAGCGTGGGCACGTGGTCAGGCTCCGCCCGCCATGCGCCGCAGCACGAACGGCAGGATGCCGCCGTGCCGGTAGTACTCGACCTCGACCGGCGTGTCGACGCGGCAGAGGGTGGAGAACCGCGTCGTTCGCCCGCTCGGATGCCGCGCGACCACCGCGACGTCCTGCCGCGGCGCGAGCCGATCATCGACCTCGACGTCGAACGTCTCGGTACCGTCGAGCCCGAGCGACGCCGCGGTCTCGCCGGGGCGATGGGTCAGCGGCAGCACGCCCATGCCGACGAGGTTGCTCCGGTGGATGCGCTCGAAGCTCTCGGCGATCACCGCCCGCACCCCGAGCAGGAGCGTTCCCTTCGCCGCCCAGTCGCGCGACGAGCCCATGCCGTAGTCCTTGCCCGCGAGCACGACCAACGGGATGCCCTTCGCCTTGTAGCTGATGCTCGCGTCGTAGATCGGCTTGACCACGCCGTCGGTGAAGTCGGTGGTGACTCCGCCGGTCGTTCCGGGAGCGAGCGCGTTCTTGATGCGGGTGTTCGCGAACGTCCCGCGGGTCATCACGCGGTCGTTGCCGCGGCGCGAGCCGTAGCTGTTGAACATCGCCGGAGCGACGCCGTGCTCGACCAAGTAGCGACCCGCCGGGCTGTCCTTCTTGATGTCGCCCGCGGGCGAGATGTGGTCGGTGGTGACCGAGTCGCCGAGCCTCGCGAGGCAGCGGGCGCCGCGGATCGCCGCGATCGAGCCGGGCTTCAGGGTCATGTCGACGAAGAACGGCGGCTCCTGGATGTAGGTGGACTTCGCGTCCCACGAGTACATCTCGCCGCCGCCCGCCTTGATCCGCTGCCACGCGTCGGAGCCCTTGAAGACGTCCGCGTACTCCTTCTCGAACTGCGAACGCCTGACGAACTCGTGGACCGCGGCGTCGACCTCCTTCGCCGACGGCCAGAGGTCCTTGAGGTAGACCGCCCGCCCGTCGCGGGTGCGGGCGATCGGATCCTTCTGCAGGTCGATGTCCACGGTGCCGGCGATCGCGTAGACGACGCAGAGCGGCGGCGAGGCGAGGAAGTTCGCCTTCACGTCCTGATGCACCCGCGCCTCGAAGTTTCGGTTTCCCGACAGCACGCTCGCCACCACGAGGTCGCCCTCCTTGATCGCCGCCGCGACGTGGTCGGGCAGCGGTCCGGAGTTGCCGATGCAGGTCGTGCAGCCGTAGCCCACGGTGTTGAAGCCGACGGCGTCGAGGTGCCGCGTGAGCCCCGCCGCGTCGAGGTACTCGGTGACCACCTTCGAGCCCGGGGCGAGCGAGGTCTTCACCCACGGCTTGCGGGTGAGCCCAAGCGCCGCGGCCTTCTTGGCGACGAGTCCTGCGCCGATCATCACGCTCGGATTCGAGGTGTTGGTGCAGCTCGTGATCGCGGCGATCACCACCGAGCCGTGTCGCAGCTGGTACTCGTGCCCCTCGGGATCCCTCACGCTCACGCCGTCGGCGTCCGCCGTCGCGACGGCGGTCGCTGCCGCCGCCGGGCCGCCGGCCTTGTTGAAGACCTTCACGAGGTCGCGCCGCCACGCGACCTGCATGCCGGAGAGCGGCACGCGGTCCTGCGGACGCGAGGGACCCGCGAGCGAGGGCTCGATCGTGGAGAGGTCGAGCGTCAGCTCGCTCGAGTAGACGACCTTGGAGTCGTCCTCGCGCCACATCCCGTTCGCGCGGGAGTACGCCTCGACGGTCCCGACGAGCGCCTCCGGACGACCCGAGAGCCGCAGGTACGCGAGGGTCTGCTCGTCGACCGGGAAGAAGCCGATCGTCGCGCCATACTCGGGCGCCATGTTGGCGATGGTCGCGCGGTTCGCGAGCGGCATCTCCGCGAGGCCGGGACCGAAGAACTCGACGAACTTGTTCACCACCCCGTGCTTCCGCAGCATCTCGGTCGCGCGGAGGACGAGGTCGGTCGCGGTCACGCCCTCGGGCAGCCTGCCGACGAGGCGCACGCCCACGACCTCGGGGATCAGCATGTAGATCGGCTGCCCGAGCATCACCGCCTCGGCCTCGATGCCGCCGACGCCCCAGCCGACCACCCCGAGCCCGTTGATCATCGTGGTGTGCGAGTCGGTCCCGACGAGGGAGTCGGGGAAGAGCACGCCGTCCCGCTCCCAGGTCACCTTGGCGAGGTACTCGAGGTTGACCTGGTGCACGATCCCCGTCGCCGGCGGCACCACCGAGAAGTTCGCGAACGCGCCCTGACCCCACTTGAGGAAGGCGTACCGCTCCATGTTGCGCTCGAACTCGCGCTCGCCATTGATCGAGAGCGCGACGCCGGAGGCGAAGGCGTCGACCTGCACCGAGTGGTCGATGACGAGGTCGCAGGGGACGAGCGGGTTCACCTTCCTCGGATCGCCGCCGAGCCGCCGCATCGCGGATCGCATCGCCGCGAGGTCGACCACGCACGGCACTCCGGTGAAGTCCTGCAGCACGACCCGGACGGGCATGAAGGGGATCTCGACCTCGCCGACGTTCCGGGCGTCGTAGCGCATCAGCGCCTCGAGGTGCTCGTCGGTGACGACGCGACCGTCGTGGTGGCGAAGGCAGCTCTCGAGGAGCACCCGGATCGAGATGGGAAGCCGCCGGAAGTCGCCCATCCGCGAGAGGGCGTCGAGGCGGACGTACTGCTTGGGTCCGGAGGGAGTGTCGAGCGTCGCGCGGGCGCCGAAGCGGTCCGGGGTGGTCATGGTCGGTCGAGTCCTCGTCGAGTCGGAGGGTCGAGTATACGGACGCCCTTGCGGCGGTCCCGCCGGCTCACGGGGCGCCGCTGGTCGCGATGAGCCGGACCTGCGCACGCGGTCCCGCGACCAGGTGACCCGCCGGCACGCTCCGCGTCACGAAGGTGCCTCCCGCGACCACGCAGCCCCGTCCGACGACCACGTCGCCGCCGAGGATCGTCGCGCCCGCGTAGACGACCACGTCCTCCTCGAGCGTCGGATGCCTCTTCGTGCCTCGACCAAGGACGCCCTGCGGGCCGCGCTCGATCGACCTCGCGCCGAGGGTGACGCCCTGGTAGATCCGGCAGCGGGCGCCGACCACGGCGGTCTCGCCGATCACCACGCCGGTCCCGTGGTCGATGAAGCACGACTCCCCGATCGTCGCGCCCGGATGGATGTCGATGCCGGTCTCCCGGTGCGCGCTCTCGGCGAGCATCCTCGCGAGCACCCGGTGGCCGCGGTCGTGCAGCACCCGCGCGGCGCGGTGGGCGACGAGCGCCCTCGGACCCGGATAGCAGGCGACCACCTCGGCGAGGCTGACCGCGGCGGGATCGCCCTCGAGCGCCGCCCGGACGTCGAGGTGGATGCGCCGCGCGATCTCGGGCAGCTCGCGGAGGATCGCAACGGACTCCTGGGTCGGGTCGATCGATCCGACCTCCCTCGGATCGATCGCGGCGACGCCCGCGAGGAGCCCGACGAGATCCCCTTGCAGCGCCGCGACCTCCTCGTCGCTTGCGGAGGGCGGACCTGCCCACGGATCGAGCGCCGGGGCGAGGACCACTCGCCGAAGCGACTGCAGCCATCGGGCGAGCGCCTCGTCGTCGGGGATCGACGGGGGTCGCCGGACGTCGCCCTCGCGCGAGGATCGCCGGGAGTCCGGAGGCGGTTCACGCACCGGCGGTTCATCGGTCGCGAGGCAGCACGCTCGATGGAAAGAAAGCGACCTCCGGCGGAACGCCGGAGGTCGCGACGCACGGGCGAGGGGATCGACGAGGTCGGATCAGAACGACGACCACGAGGTGAGCAGGATGGTCAGGTCCGACGCGCCGACGAAGCCGTCTCGGTCGATGTCGCCGGGGCAGGCGCCGCTCGCGGGGCAAGGCCCCCACAGCCCGAGCAGCAGCGACAGGTCGACCGCGTTGATCACGCTGTCGTTGTTGAGGTCGGCGGGGTTCTCGAGCCGAACGATGCGGCCGGTGCCCTCGACCGGATACTGCGACTGGCGAATGGTGCCGCCGAGGCCCTGCGCGACGTAGTTCGCGAGCGCCTGCTGGTAGCTCACGCCGAGGTTCACGAAGGGAAGCTCGCCGAACGGGTACTGGTCGCCGCCGCGGGCGAGGAAGTCGATCGTCGCGACCACCACCGGCGGCGCGCCCTCGACCGGCAGACCGTCCTGCACGATGACGCTCCCGTCGTCGAGCACCACCCCGATCACCCGCTCGCCGGGCGGCGCGTCCACGAGGTAGGTGAAGCGGAAGCCCGCGACTTGGGCGAATCGACCGTTGCCGGAGGCGGGGAAGCCCGGCGGCGGCGAGACCCGCGACACCGCGTTCTCGAGGATCTCCTTGAACTGCGGGACGGGCACGGCGGGGAAGATCGAGACGAAGTTCGAGAACGGAAGGATGCTGAAGGTGTTGAGCTCGGTGAACGGACCCGCCGGGATGATCGAGTTGTTGCGGATCCCGCCGCCGTTCTGCAGGGCGACCTGGGGAAGCGGCAGCCCGTCCTCGAGCGCGATCTGGCGGGCCTGCCACAGCAGCGCGTCGGCGCAGAGGTTGCCCTCGTTGGTCTCGCGGGAGCGGATCTGCGCGGTCCGACCGTCGAGCGGGACCTCGCTGTTCGCGATGACGTTCGCGCCAAGCGCGGCGACGCACGCCTCGACCGGCTGCACCACGAGCGACTGGATCGTCGGCTCTGGCGCGACCGCGTCAGGGAACGCGCCGCCCACGACGCGGATCGGACCGCTCGTGGGGTCGATCGCGGTGATCTCGCCCGCCGCATCGAAGCTGACCTGCAGGCGACCGACGTAGCGGTAGTCGCCTGCAGTGGTGATGACCGGCACGGGGCGACCATCGGCGTCGTTCACGATGATCGGGTAGGGACCGACCGGCACCTCGCCCGGCAGGAGCGGCGTGCCCGGATTCGCGAGCAGGTCGTCGCCGCCACCGGCGATCACCACGTCGATGCCCCGCAGCAGCGGCACGAGGGCGAGGTCCTCCGAGACGCCCTGGAGGTGGCTCGTGAGGACGATGATGCGGACGCCCGCCGCGACGAGCAGGTCGATCTGCGCCTGGACCACGCCCGCGACGTCGGGATCGACCGTCACGTCGCCGGGACTCGAGATGAACGGCAGCGCCGGCGTGATCGCCCCGATGACGCCGACCGAGCGACCCTGCACGTCGATGATGACCGAGGGGGCGATCCGACCCGACGCCGCGAGCGGTGCGAGGTCGGGATCCGCGGAGACGTCGATGTTCGCCGAGAGGAAGGGCACCTCCGGCGAGAAGCCATCGATGAAGTTCCTCAGCACCGGCGGTCCGAAGTCGAAGTCGTGGTTGCCGAGGCAGAGGGCGTCGTAGCCGATCAGGTCAAGGGCGATCGAGTCGTAGTAGGGCACGCCATGCTCGAGGCTGCAGTTCCACTGCGGTCCCGCGAGGAAGTTGTCGCCGGAGGTGAGGGTGAGCACTCCGCCCGGCGCCGCCGCCTTCGCGTTCGCCATCACCGTCGCGAAGCGGGCGACTCCCCCGAAGTCGGGCGTGCTCGGGCTCGCGCTGATGAGCTTCGACTCGCCATCGTTGTTGTGGAGGATCGTCAGCGTGAACGATCCCTTGCCGTCCGCCCACGCCGGACCGGCGAGACCGGCGGCGAGCCCAGCGACGGCGACCCGCCGCCATCCGATTCGTGCATCCTTCATGTCCGAGACCCTCCTGGGGACCAAGCGCCGGAGGGGATCCGCCCCGCTCCGTCGAGGTCCTTCGGAAGTGCATCCGGATCGCGCATGACCGGCGCGAGCGACGCGTCATCGATCCGCGTGGAAGTCGTGTCGCCGGCGCGATCGCCAGATGAGGGGAGGTCGAGGATCGCGCGAGCGCCGCGTGAAGGCTCCCAAGCGACGACCGCCGCCCTCGCGGGCGGCGGTCGATGAGGTTCCTTCGGGTGATCGAGGCCAGCGACTCAGTTGCCGCCGGCGCCGCCACCGTTGCCGCCGCCAGCACCGCCGCGACCGCCAGCACCGCCGCCATTGCCGCCGCGACCCCCACCACCACCGCCGCCGCCAGCAGCTCCGAAGCCGCCCTCCTCCCGGAGAACGCGCATCATCTCGCGGCGCTCCTCGCCGCTCAGCTCGCCGTCGCCATCCTTGTCGAATCGCTTGACCATCTGCTCCCGCATCTCGGGGGAGAACTGCATGCCGCCCTGCCCGCGACCACGGCTCCGCTCCGGAAGCAGCGCGACTTGCTCGGGCGTGAGGAGCCCCTCGAGTCGGTCGCGGTACTGACGGTCGGTCTCGTTCTTCGCGTCGATCGCCTCGCGGACCGGGTTGGGACCCTGCTCCCCGCCGAAGTTGCCGAAGCCGAAGCCTCCGCCCGCCATGGCGGTCGCGATCGTGGAGACGAAGCGCTCCGCCTCGAGGAGCTGCTGCTGCGGCTCGAGGCGACGGGTCTGGGCGAGGATCTGCTCGTTGCGGGAGGCGAGCTCCATCTCGTAGGCGACCTGCAGCGCGAGCACGCTCTCGAGCACCGACGCGTCAAGTCCCTCGATCCCGATCGCCACGTCGAACGCCCGCTCGGTCTGGGTCGGAGCGAAGATCCGCTCGAAGGCGGCGGCGAGGATCGCCGCGTCGAGCGCCTTCGCCTCGTCGGTCTCGCCGAGCGCGGAGACCAGCTGGCCGCGGTAGAGCTCGTTCACGTCGCGGAGCGCCGTGCGGAGCTGCATCTGCCGCTCCATCGCCCGCATCGCGCCGGTGACGTCCGCCTGCTCGAGTGCCCGGTACATCTGGGTCGAACCCTGCACCACCGCGTCGTCGCGCTGGCGGAGCGCCTGGTCGAGGACGACCTCGTACTGGTCGAGGATCGGATCGAGCTTCGCCCGCGACTCGTCGGAGATCTCCGCCTCGTCGACGACGAGGAAGAGGTTCACGCCCTCGCCGGCGAGGCGGGACTTCGGAAGGCTCTTCTCGCGGACGAGGAACCGGTCGAAGGACGGCCAGACCGCGAGCTGCTCGTCGCGGAGCTGCGCCTTGAGCCCGTCGACGAACTCGCTGCGCATCGCCGCCTTCCGCTTCTGCCAGTCCTCGAGCCGGGCGAACATCTCGCCCATCGCGGCGCGGATCTGCGCGCCCATCCCGCCGTCGCCCTGCTCCTCGAGCATCTGCTGCTGGAGCTTGCCCATGCGCTCGCGCCAGATCCCGCGGACCTGCTCGGGGTCGAGCTCGCCGCCGGCGGCGTCGCGCATCCGCTGGAGCTCCTCCTGGATGCTGCGGGCCTCCTCCTCGAAGCGGGTCCGCATCTCGGGGGTGACCATGTTGCTGAAGAGCTGGCGACCCATGTCGGCCATCTGCTCCGTCACGCCGCCGATCGCCTCGCCGTACTCCGCCTCGTAGTCGCCCATCAGCGTCTCGACGACGAGGGTCTGCGTGTCGTCGAGCCCGAGCTGGGAGACGAAGAACGGCACGTCGCGCCGCATGAAGTCGGGCTCCATCAGCTCGCGGACGTCTCGCATGCCGCCGCCCATGCCACCCATGCGACCGCCCATGCCGCGCCCGCCCTGACCGCGGCCGCCTTCCTGACCGCGACCCTGACCGCGACCCCCGCCGCCATCCTGCTGGGCGTCCTGACCACCTCGACCTCGCCGACCCTGCTGCCCGGTGTCTCCCTGCGAAGCACCCTGATCCTGGGCAAGCGATCGCGAGGAGAGCACGCCGAGCGGTCCCTCGACAGGGGCGAGGAAGGTCAACGAGAGCGCGACGAGCGGCACGCCCGTCGCGCGAAGCGAGCGACGAAGGGACGATGCGGGGATCCGATCCATGGTCAGGGTGCTCCGAGGGATGACGGGGCGAACTCCACGACGATCGTCGTGGAGCGTCGCCAACGGGTGTCGCCCTTAGGTTATGGCAGCGACCTGGTCGCTTCGTCGCGAATCGTCGCGAGGAAGCTTCGCCTTCGCCGGGTCGAGCGGGGACAAAAACACGACGAGCCCGGCAACGGTGTCTCCTCCAACACCGTCTCCGGACTCGTCGAAGCGGACGAGACTACCGCCCCCCCACCCTCGATCGAAGTCCCAAGTCTCGAAATCAACCGGGTTCGACGCCGGGCGGGTCCGGTAACCCCCCGGCGATCCGGTCACGCTTGTCCGGTCTCGTTGATCCGGTCGAGTCGATGCGGTCTAGGCGATCTGCACTGCCCATCCTGCCCGCGATCAACCACGAGAGACCACGGCAGCGGTCGCCGATCAAGCCCGCCTCGGCGAACGCCGAATCCTCCCCCGATCGGAGGTCGCCCGTGGCTGACCATGGCGATCCTCCGCCTCGACGATGGACCAAACCCCGGAACCAACTCCCACCGACGCCGGCTACGTGCTGGTCCTCGACTCGGATCCGCGTGGTGCCGCGGCGCTTGCCGACTGCCTGCGTGCCGCCGGCTTCGCGGTCGGCACTGCGGACCCTCGGGAGCCGGCGGCGTCCGAGGAAGCGGCGTGGACCGCCGCGCTCCTTGAGTTGTCCGGACCGGAGGACCTCGCGACGCTTCGCGACCTGCGACGACGGGCGCGCGGCACCGCGATCCTCGCGATCGCGAGCTTCGGCACGGTCGAGGGCGCCGTCGCCGCCATGCGGGAGGGCGCCGACGACTACCTCGTGAAGCCGGTGGTGGACCGCGAGCTCCTCGCCTCGCTGCGGCGAGCCATCGACCGCCGGCGCCTTTCGTCCCCGAGTCCCCGCCTCTCGATCTCGACCTCAAGCACCCTTCCGGAGGTGCTTGGTCGCGATCCGCGGATGATCAAGCTCCAGTCGCTCGCCGCGTCGGTGGCGGGCACCCGCGCGACCGTGCTGATCACCGGCGAGTCCGGCACCGGCAAGAGCCTCATCGCCCGGGCGATCCACCGCGCCTCGCCGCGTGCGAGCGGCCCGTTCATCGAGATCTCCTGCGGCTCGATCGCCGAGACGCTCCTCGAGAGCGAGCTCTTCGGGCACGTGCAGGGCGCGTTCACCGGCGCCATCGCCGACCGGCGCGGACGGCTCCTCGCCGCGCACGGCGGCACGCTCTTCCTCGACGAGATCAACTCCGCGAGCCCAGCGCTGCAGCTCAAGCTGCTCCGCGTCCTGCAGGAGCGGACCTTCGAGCCCGTCGGATCGAACGACCCCATCGAGGTCGACGTCCGCATCGTGCTCGCCTCGAACCAGCCGCTCGAGCGGCTCGTCGCGGAGGGACGGTTCCGGCAGGACCTCTACTACCGGATCAACGTGGTGCCCCTTGAGGTCCCTCCACTCCGGGACCGGCGTCAGGACGTTCCTGAGCTCGCCGAGGCGTTTCTCCAGCGCTTCGCGGTCGAGCATGCTCGCCCGATCGCCGGACTCGACGCCGAGGCGACGCGGGCGATCGTCTCCTACCACTTCCCGGGGAACGTCCGAGAACTTGAGAACCTCGTCGAGCGTGCGGTGGTCCTCGCCAGGGGACACCTCGTCACCCTCGCCGACCTTCCCGAGACGCTGCGACCAAGTCCATCGGAGACCTCCGCCGACGTCCGAGTCGAGTCGGCGCCTGCTCGCCCGACCCTCGAGGAGGCGCTTGCCGAACCGGAGCGTCGGATCCTGACCGAGGCGCTTCGTGCGAACGGCTGGAACCGCACCCGCACCGCGGCATCGCTCGGGATCGACCGCACGACCCTCTACAAGCGGATGCGCCGGCTCGGCATCGGGGCGGAGGGACGCGTCGCATGAGGCACCGACCCACGGGCGAGCGAGGAACACAAACCCTCACGTGACCGGATAACGCCCTTCGCGGACGCGAGGCAAGATTTCGGGGCACGGAGGACGATCTGAGGGAACTGGAGGAGAGTTCTCAAGCGATCGACGGGGTCGGCCCTGCCCAAGACGTCATATCGTCGAGGGTCCGGAGGGGGAGCTCGTCGGCGGTGAAGGTCGACTCGTGACGGTCGCGGGACCGTCGCGATCGGTGGAACGCGTCGGCGATCATGCGTCGCCCTTGGAACGAGCGAAGGCTCACCGGACCTGCTCGTGAGGACTTGGCGGACCCGGTGATCCAGTAAGGAGTCGAACATGCACGTTGATCGAACCGTCGCGTCGCTGACCGTCGCCGCCTGCCTCGGCATGGCGTCCGTCGCCTCCGGACAGGCTCCGGCCTTCACGGGTCCGCTGCCGTATCAGGGGATCCAGGACAGCCCTTACTTCTCGAGCGGCCAGGTGTGCTACGCCCTCGAGACCTTCCCGCAGGGGGCGATCTCCGTCCCCGGGTTCTCGTTCAGCCCCAACGGCGCGGCGATCGTCCCTGGCGTCGGAGTTCCTCCCGGCGGCTTCGTGCTGCAGGCAAGCTCGCTCGGCGTCATCCAGATGAACTTCGCGCCGGACGCCTCGACCGGTCAGTACCCGACCCAGGTCGGCTTCATCTGGACGGGCGGCGGCACCCCGGAGATCGGCTCGCAGCTCACCGTCACCGTGATCTCCGGCGGCAGTCAGGCGGTCTCGCAGCAGTACACGAACCTCCCCTACAACGACCCCGCGCTGCCCGAGGACAACAGGTTCTTCGGAGTGACATGGAGCACTGGGGTCCAGCAGGTCCGGCTCGCGTTCAACCCCTTCTCTCCGACCATTCCCAACCAGGTCGACGACATCCAGTTCTCGCTCGCCTCCAAGGTGACCGCGATCGAACCTGCCTCGGCGAACTACGACGCCGCCGGCGGCACCGGCTCCTCCGCCGTGACCCTGAACGGCGCCGGATGCGGCTGGACCGCGACCACGACTGATCCCTGGATCTCCATCACCAGCGGCTCCGGCTTCGGCAACGGCACCGTCCAGTACTCGGTCGCCGCGAACACCGGCGCGGCTCGAACGGGCTCGATCTCGGTGAGCGGCACCGGCGGTGGTCTCTCGATCTCGATCGCACAGGCCGCGAGCGGCGAGTGCGCCATCACCGGCATCAACCCGACCTCCGCGTCGGCGAGCGCCGCCGGCGGTCCCGGCTCCTTCGCCGTGACCGTCAGCAACGCGACCTGCACGTGGAGCGCCTCGACGAGCGATGCCTGGATCACGCTGACGACCGGCTCCGGCACCGGCGACGGCAACGTTGCCTATGCGATCGCCGAGAACACTTCCACCGACGCCCGCACCGGCACCATCTCCGTCGGCGGCTTCGCCTTCACCGTCACCCAGAGCGGCGTCCCCTGCGCGGTCACCGCGATCAACCCGACCTCCGCGTCGGCGAGCGCCGCCGGCGGTCCCGGCTCCTTCGCCGTGACCACCAACGGCGCGACCTGCGCATGGAGCGCCACGACGGGCGATGCCTGGATCACCCTCACCACCGCCTCCGGCACCGGCAACGGCACCGTCGGCTACACCGTCGCCGAGAACACCGTCACCATCGCCAGGACCGGCACCATCACCGTCGAGGGTCTCGCCTTCACCGTCACGCAGGACGGCGCTGCCTGCGCCGTCACCGGCATCAGTCCGACTTCCGCGTCGGCGAGCGCCGCCGGCGGTCCCGGCTCCTTCGCCGTGACCACCAATGGCGCGGAGTGCAGCTGGAGCGCCACGACGGGCGATGCCTGGATCACGCTGACGACCGGCTCGGGCACCGGCGACGGCAACGTTGCCTATGCGATCGCCGCGAACACTTCCACCGACGCCCGCACCGGCACCATCTCCGTCGGCGGACTCGCCTTCACCGTCACCCAGGGCGGCGTCCCCTGCGCGGTCACCGCGATCAACCCGACCTCCGCGTCGGCGAGCGCCGCCGGCGGTCCCGGCTCCTTCGCCGTGACCACCAACGGCGCGACCTGCGCATGGAGCGCCACGACGGGCGATGCCTGGATCACCCTCACCACCGCCTCCGGCACCGGCAACGGCACCGTCGGCTACACCGTCGCCGAGAACACCGTCACCATCGCCAGGACCGGCACCATCACCGTCGAGGGTCTCACCTTCACCGTCACGCAGGACGGCGCTGCCTGCGCCGTCGTCGAGATCAGTCCGACCTCGGCGAGCTACGCCCCCGCCGCAGACACGGGCTCGTTCCTCGTCACGACCAACGGACCGACGTGCCCCTGGTCGGCGAGCACCACCGATCCGTGGATCACCGTGACGACTCCCTCCGGGACCGGGAGCAGCCTCGTCGAGTACGCGGTCGCGGAGAACACCGGCGCCGAGTCGAGGACTGGCACCATCACCGTCGGCGGACTCGACTTCACCATCACGCAGTCCTCGCCACAGGCGGCGGTGTTCGTGATCCCGGACCAGCCTTACTTGAGCCTGACCGACAGCCCCTTCTTCGGTCAGGGCATCTCCTGCTTCGAGGTCGAGTTCTATCCCAGCGGCGGCACCGCGGTCGACGGCGTGACCTATGCCCCCGGCGAGATCGTGCCCGGCGTCGGCGTCGCGCCCGGTGGCTTCGTGCTGCAGTCCGTGGGCGGTCAGGTCGGCTTCACCATCGACGCGGCGATCGCGGCAGGCGGTCAGCCGCCGATGGCGGTCGGCATCGTGTTCACCGGCGGTCCAGCCTCCTCCGCGACGGTCACCGTCACCGACCCCAACGGCGTGCAGGCGATCGCCATCCTGCCCGTGACGGCGAACGACCCGACCAATCCCTCGGACAACCAGTTCGTGGGCGTGGAGTGGTTCAACGGCGTCAGCCAGATCGCCGTGTCGTTCGATCCCCCGGGCGGCACCTACCAGTTCGACCAGCTGCAGTTCAACATCCCCTCGGAGTTCTGCCAGACCGGTCAGCCCGACTTCAACGGCGACGGCTGGAACGACCTCGTGGTGCAGAACCCCTCGACCGGAGAGACCGGCGTGCAGCTCCTGCTCGACGGCGAGGCGGCTGGCTACCTCTCGACGGGTCAGACCGCCGGCGCCGAGTGGCGGGCGAGGGCGCTCGGCTTCTGGGGTCAGGGCGCGCCCGGTCGACCCAGCATCTGCTTCCGCAGCGAGGTCAGCGGCGTCGTCGGAAACTGGCTGCTCGACGGACCGGACTTCACCTCCGCCTACGTGGTGAATCCCACCGTCTCGCTCGCTTGGCGAGTCTCCGCAAGCGGAGACTTCGACCTCGACGGGATCGACGACCTCGTGTGGCAGAACCTCTCGACCGGTCAGACCGGCGTGTGGTACTTCGGCGCGAACGGGCAGCCCGCCTCCTTCGTCTCGATGCCGACCCAGCCGCCCGCGGGCTGGCTCTGCGAGGGCAGCGCCGACTTCAACGACGATGGTCGATCGGACCTCCTCTGGCGCAATCAGACGAGCGGACAGATGGGCGTCTGGTACCTCGGCGGCGCCGACGGCCTGGCGATCCAGAACATCGGTCTCGTCGCGACGGCGGGAAGCCCCTCCTGGGCGATCGTCGGTCTCTCCGATCTGGACAGCGACGGCGTTCCCGACCTCCTCTGGCAGCAGGTCAGCGGAGGCACCTTCGGCGTCTGGTACATGGGCTTCGACCCGCAGACCTTCGGGCTGAGCGTCACCGCGATCGAGGTTCCGACGCTCGGCGTCTCGAACGCCTGGCGCATCCGCGGCTGATCGCCGCCACGAGCGTGATCCACGCGAAGGGCCGACCCCACCGGGTCGGCCCTTCTTCGTTGGCGGCTGCCGGGTCCGTCCGGTCGCCGCTCCTTAGCATCAGAGGCATGAACTCGGCGCCGCGGCACTCCACACGCCTCTCGATGCGGCTCAACGCCAGCCCGATCGCTCGTCGGGCGATGCGGTGGGCGAACGCCCTCGGCGTGCCCTTCGCGCCGTTCCGAGTGCGCGTCGGACGCTGGACGCTGCACGCCCCGACCGTCGACCGGCTCGCCGCGCTCCTCGTGATGCGTCGATCGATCGACCACGACCCGGGGATCGCGATCTGGCGCCGCCTCTGCCGACCGGGCACCTGCGCGATCGACGTCGGCGCGAACATGGGTCTCTACAGCCTGGTCGCCGCCGAGGAGGTCGGTCCGGCCGGACGCGTGATCGCGGTCGAGGTCGACCACCGCAACGCCGATGCCGCGGATCGCAGCTTCAGGCTCGCCGACGCCCGCCACGTCCGGCTGCTTCGGATCGCCGCGCTCGACCGGGACGGCGAGGTCGAGCTCGGGACGCGTGACGACCACGCGGGTGACCACCAGGTCATGGCGGACGATCCGGCACGGCGCCGGAGCATGGTCCCCTGCCGTCGCCTCGACTCCGTGATCGACCGCGACCTCGAGGTCTCCGCGATCAAGCTCGACATCCAGGGTGCCGAGGGTCTCGCTCTCGCCGGACTCGAGGCGACCATCGCCGCCAACCCGCGCATCGCCGTGCTGATGGAGTTCTGGCCCGCGGCGCTCCGCCGCTGCGGCACCGATCCCGAGTCGCTGCTCCGCGGGTGGCACGCGCGAGGCTTCGCCGCCGCGGTCGTCGAGACGGACTCCCCGCGCGCGGTCGATCTCCGGCGCCCGGGCGAGGTCGTCGCGGCAGCGGAATCTCGGAGCTTCTGCGACCTGGTCCTCGCCCGCGACCCGACGACTTGGCGCGAGCGGGCGGCGCGAGGCTGAGCGGCGAACATCCGGGGTGGATCAGGACTCGACTCGGGCCACCACGTTGATGCCGCTTCCCGCCGGCAGCATCGCCCGAAGCCCCCGCTCGTCCAACGGGACTTCCTGACCCCTCAGGCTGCGAGACCGGTAGCCGAGGTCGCGGAGCAGCTCGACCATCCGACCGAATCGGCGGGGTCCGATCTCGTCGTGGGCGGAGGGCGCGAGCTCCATGACGATGGGCGGCCGAGCGTGCCGAAGCAGCGCCGTCGCGCCCTCGAGGACCTCCGACTCGTAGCCGTCGACGTCCATCTTGACGAGGTCGACCGCGGAGAACTTGCCCTCGCGCCAGAGCGCGTCGAGCGAGGTCGCTCGAGCGCCATCGGTCGCGCAGGGGACTCCGCCGTGCTCGCCTCGACCGGCGTCGCTTCCGACCACCGGCCACTGGGCGCGGATCTCGCTCGGCGCACGTCCCTCGCTGCGTCCGAGGAACGCCTGATGCACCGACACCCGCGCCGCGAGCCGCGGGTTCAGCGCGAGGTTCGCCCGCAGGCGATCGACGCCGCGCCGGGTCGGCTCGAAGGCGTGCACCCGTCCGGTGTCGCCGACCATCTCGGCGAGCGGCAGGCTCAGCGCGCCGACGTTCGCGCCCACGTCGAGCACCACCGCGCCGGAATGGGCGAACGCGGCGCAGGCATTCCGCACCCGGGGCTCGAAGGATCCGAGCAGCGCGATCGAGAGGTCGATGCCGTCGTCCCAGTCGATCGTCCACCGGATCCCGCGGCGCTCGACGACCGGCGGAGGACCTCCGCGGAGCCTCGACCACGACAGGTATGCGGCCCGGATCATCCGGGCAAGGGCGATCTTGGTGCTGGTCCGCACGAGACTCCGGCTCCGCGGGAGCGCGTCGGGGCGAGGCGCACGCAACGCAGTTCGAGAGGATAGTCGAGCCCTCGCTAGACTCCGGCGGAGGTCATGGCCGAACGAGACACGACGGAGCAACCAACGCCCGAGCCGATCGCTCGCGAGGGGATCGGCTGGTCCCGAGTCCTCGTCCACCTCGTGTTCGGCCTGTTGGTCCTCGCCGCGCTGTTCATGACGGTGCACAACCGAAGGGTGGACACCGTCCACTTCGACGAGCGTTGGAGCGGGATCTTTCCCGACCGCTGGGGACGACTCGCGGACCTCTGGGTCGAAGAGGGCTACTGGCGGCATGGCGGACTTTGGCGGCTCGACCGGGACGAGTGGTTCCAGCAGGGCGTCGCGGATGGCGGAGCCAACCAGTGGTTCGACCCAGCCACCTACGAGCCCGACGCGCCGCACTACTACCGGTCCAACTCCGCGCTCTTCGTGCTGCCCATCGCCGCGGCGAAGGCGATCGGTCGGCTGCTTGGTGCCGACGGCGAGCAGCGGCTCGTCGTCGTGCTGACCTCGCAGATCGTGGTGATGGTCGGCGCCGCCCTGGTCGGACTCCTCGCGGGCCGGCTGGCGCTGCTCGCCGGAGCGGACTCCCGCGCCTCGCTGGTGCTGGGACTGTCCGCCCAGCTGGTCTTCCAGACCAATCCCCTGAACCTCGCCGCCTACTGGGATCTCTGCCCGCAGCACGTGTTCGTCGCCCCGCTCTGCCTGTTCCTGATCGGTCTGACCGATCCGGAACCCCGGCGTTCCTCGGTGCTCCGCGTCGTGGGGGTCGCGGGCATGACGGCGGTCGACGTGCCCCACGCGGCGATCGCCCTCGGGTCCTGGGCGGTCGCCTCGTGGCTGCTGCGGTCCGAGGAGCTGCGGGGGCGACGGCTCGCGGCGACGGTGCTCCCGGCGGTCGCGGTGGTCGCGGTGGTCGCGCTGCAGTTCCTCGTGGCGAAGTGGATGCATCCCGAGGCGAGGTTCCTCGGCAGCGGCATCCTCTCGAGGACGGGGCTCGACGGGGACGTGGCGTCGCAGTCGGGCGTGCTCGACGGCTTCGTCCGGCTGATCCGCGGTCCGGTGCTCTACGGCGGAGGTCGAGCCGGAACGGACCCGCTCTTCTGGTCGACGGCGCTGGCGGTCCCCTTCGTCGCGCTGATCCTCGCGGCGGTCCGACCACGGCTGCGACCGACGGCGCTGCCGATCGCGGTCGCCCTCGGGACCTTCGGCGGATTCGTGCTGGTCTTCTCGAACGCCTTCGCGATCCATCCCTACGTGTATCCGGTGCTCCTCCTCGTCGCGTCGATTCCGGCGGTCTTCGGCGTGCTGTTCGGCGCGCTCGAGGGCGGCATCGGTCGTCCGAGGATCTTCGCCTTGATCGCGATCGCGATCGCGATCACGTCGTCCCTCGCGGCGCTTCGCGCATTCGCCGTCCACTTTCCGGTCGGCGCGGGCGAGCGCCTGATGGCTCCCCGGGCGGCGCTCGAACGATCGCCGATCGGGGTCGCCCTCGTCGACTGAACGTCGCCCTCGACACGCGACGGGGCGATCGCGTCGACCCCGGAGAACCTCCCATCGTCGAGAACCTCCTCGAGCAGCGCTTCCCACCGGACCGGCGGCGATCCTGCGGGGTCCGCCGCGGAGGTCCGTCGTGATCGACCACGCCGCACGGACGATCGCCGCGATCGGAGACCGCCTCGGGATCGGCGCCGACCTGCTTCACCGGATGCTCTCGGGCACGGCGCTCTCGGGCGTCGCGAGCGCGCTCACGCAGGTTCCCCTCCTGATCCTCACCTGGACGGTCGCCCGTGCCTCGGGCGAGTCCGGACTCGGCGACTTCGCGGTGATGACCGGACTCGCGGCTGCCCTCGCGTCGTTCCTCCAGTTCGGGACCGGCTACGGCACGACCTGCCTCGTCGCCCGCCATGCCACGGACGCCCCCCGCCTCGCCGCCGCCCATGCCACCCTCGCCGCGGTGATCGTTGGATCGCTGACGATCGTCGGCGCCGGCATCTTCCTCGCCGTCCGAGGTCCGATCGTCGCGGGGTGGATGGAGCGACCGGACCTCGTCCCGCTCGCGCTCCCCACCGCGCTGCTCCTCGCCGGACTCGCGGTCTCCTTCCCGCTGCAGGGGGTGCTCATCGGCCTCGGCGCGGTCCGCGGCTGGGTGCTCGGGTCGCTCGTCGGCGGGCTCGCCCTGACCGGGCTCGCCGTGGTCGTCCTCCGCGGGCTTCCGCTGCCGACCGTGCTCGTGATCTACGCCGCGATCACGTGGGCGCAAGTGGCGGTCCTCGCCGCCGCGGCGAGCAGGGCGCTTCGAAGTCGCTGCGGAGGCTGGACTCGACCCGACGCCCCGTCGAGGCGGGAGTTCCTCCACTTCATCGCGCCGCTCGGTCTGTCCGGCATCTTCATGCAGCCGATCGCCTGGGTCGTGCTCGCGTGGCTCTTCCGGCAGGAGGGAGGTCCCGCCCAGGTGGGGCTCTTCAACGCGGCGATCACCCTTCGTGCCATCGCGCTCTTCATCCCGTCGCAGGCGAACCGGATCGGCTCGGCGATCGTCGCCGCGCGGGCGGTGAGGCCTGACGCGCTTCGCGCCGGGGTGCGGGTGAACGCCTTCGTCGCGGTCGGGGGCTTCCTGCTCGTCGCGCTGCCGCTCGCCGCCGGGGCTTCGTGGGCGATGGGAGTCTTCGGACCAGGCTTCGAGTCGGGGGCGGGCGTGCTGCTGGTCCTGCTCGCCGCCGGCGCCCTCGACGTCGTCGCGCAATCGCTCTTCCAGCGCGTGCAGGCGGCGGGGCGGATGTGGCGGTCGCTCCTGCTCATCGTGATCCCGCGCGAGGGAACCCTCCTCGCCGCGGGAGCGCTGCTCGGCTCGACCGCCCTCGGTCTCGCCTGGGCGACGTTCCTCTCGATGGCGGTCGGCATGGTCGCCTGCGCCGCGGTCGGGCGCCGGGCGATCAGCCCGACGGCGGACGGATCGCGGTCACCGCGATCAGCGGACGAAGCGCCCTGACCTCGCAGGGCTGGAGCAGCGCGAGGGCGTTGAGCCCGAGGCTCGCGACGCGGGCGATGGCTCGAGGCATCCGCTCCTCGAGGGTCAGGATCCACGGGCTCGCGCGGCCACACGACCACGCCACGACGCTCGCGCCGCCGGCGTCCCGCATCGCGGACGCCATCGCCTCCGGGCTCATGATCGACAGGTTGTGGATGTCGAGCTTCTCGCGGTCCAGCCAACCCTGGATGCTCCCGTAGATGCCGCCGTAGTGCGGGATCAGCACGACCACCCGCCCGCCCGGTCGCACGAGCCCGAGGTGCCGCGCGAGGCACGGACGGGGATCGTCGAAGTGCTCGACGACTCCGGCGCTGTAGACCGCGTCGAAGGCCGCCGGCTCGAAGCTGGTGGCGAAGAGGTCCTCGCAGCGCACGTCGCCCCTGACCCCCGCCGCCGCGAGGCGACGCCGCGTCGACTCGACGCCGCCCGGCGCGAAGTCGAGCCCCGCGACCTCGTGCCCGCGGCGCCCGAGCCACGCGAGCCACTTGCCTGGCGCGCAGCCCACCTCGAGGACGCGATGGCATCCCTCGAGCGAGCGAGACAGCACCGACCGCAGGTTCCGGTTGCCCACGTTCAGGAAGTTGGGGAGCAGGCGGCGGTCGGCGTCCGACCACACGCCATCCCAGTACGCCGCGTCGACGCGGGGAACGTTTGCTTCGACGTCGTCGAGCTGAGGCAAAGGCGTGGACTCCCGTGGAGGTCGCGGCGGCGGGGCGGTCGAAGGTATCCTCCGCCGCCGGACGGCATGGATCAAGAAGGACTTGACCGCGGCGCAGCGCCGACGACGATGACCTCTCGATCCGCCACGATCAGCGCCGGGCAGCTCGGACGGGATCGACCGCCCGCCGGCGACGACCGATCGATCCGGGTGCTGCACCTCATCGTCGGTCTCGGCACCGGCGGCGCGGAGGTGGCGCTCCTCCGCCTTGCGTCCGGTCTGATCCGGACCGGCGTCGAGTCGCGGGTGATCACGCTGACCTCGGGCGGGACGCTCGAGTCGAGCTTCCATGACGCGGGGGTCGCGATCGACCCCCTCGCCGCGCTCGTCGCATCCCCCAGCCGGCTTCGGGCGATGCGGCGATGGCGACCGGACGTCCTGATGGCATGGATGCCGCACGCGCATGCGGTCGCGCCCGTGGTCCGCCGGATCGTGGGCGCGCCGCGGATCGTCTTCAACGTCCGCCAGACCCTCGCGGAGCTCGCGGCGATGCCGCTGCACTCGCGGGCGTGCATCTCGATCGCCGCGCGGGCGTCGCGCTGGATCGATGCGGTCGTCTACAACTCCGAGCGAGGTCGACTCGACCACGTCGCGCATGGCTACGCCGCCCGCCGCGAGCTCGTCATCGGCAACGGCTTCGTGGTTCCCGAGGCGCCGAGCGGCGCCGAACGCCTCGCGGCGCGGCGCCGGCTCTTGCTCCCCGAGGATCGCCCCGTCGTCCTCTTCGTCGGACGTGATCATCCCGACAAGGGCTTCGAAGACTTCCTCCGCGCGGCGGTCGCCCACGCCTCGCAGGGCGACGCGACCTACGTGGTGGCGGGGCGCGGCTTCGAGGCGGATCGCGCCGGACGATGGAGCATCCCCGCCTCGATCGCCGACCGCTTCCGCTGGCTCGGCGAGCGTCGCGGTTCCGACCTCACGGAGGTCTGGCGGGCGGGCGACCTCTTCGCGTCGACCTCCATCACCGAGGCATTCTCGAACGCGGTCGGCGAGGCGATGTCGTTCGGGGTGATTCCGGTCGTCACCGACGTCGGCGACTCGGCACGGATCGTCGGCGACCGAGGCGTGGTGGTCCCTCCGAGGCGCCCGGACCTGATGGCGGCGGCGTGGCGCGAGGTGCTCTCGCTCGACCCCGCGGAGCGGGCCCGCCGCGGCGGGCTCGCGAGGGAGCGGATCCGCCGGGAGTTCTCCCTCGACGCGGTGGTCGACCGCTATGCGTCGCTCCTCCGCGAGCTGGTCGCCGCGGACCACGCCGCCTGAGGCGGCGACCCTGCGTCGGCTGCCGGGCTCCGCTCAGCCCTCGCGCGACCAGCAGCGCGCCCACGCCTGCAGCATCAGCACCATCCAGAGCTGCGGCGCGTGCGAGGTGCGACCCTCGAGGTGCTCGCGCCAGATCCGCTCGACCGCCTCGGGACGGAAGACGCCCACCGACTCGAGCTCGCGCCGCTCGAGCAGCGACTCCGCCCACTCGCGCAGCGGTCCGCGCATCCAGCGGTCGACCGGGACGCCGAAGCCCATCTTCGGCCGCTCGAGCAGCTCCCGCGGCACCCGCCGGAACGCGAGCTGCCGCAGCGCCCACTTCGAGACGCCGCCGCGGATCTTCATCACGAGCGGCAGCGTGAAGGCGAACTCGACGAGCCGATGGTCGAGCAGCGGATTCCGCGCCTCGAGCGACTGCGACATCGTCGCGCGATCGACCTTCACGAGGATGTCGTCGACGAGGTAGGTCACCACGTCCGCCTGCATCATCCGGAGGTCGAGGTCGCCTTCCTCCATGACCCACTGCGGGTCCGTCAGCGGATGCTCCGGCTCATTGGCATCGACGAGAAGCTCGCCCGGTCGGCTCGCGACCGAGACGAGCCCGCGGTAGAGCTGCCACGCGTCGTCGACCGACGCCCGCTCCGCGAGCTTGTGCAGCCGGTCGCCCGGCGCCCCGGTCGCCCAGCGGGCGGGAAGCCGGCGGGTGATGGGACCAAGCACGCGGTCGAGGACGCCGCGCGGCACCGCCCGGAGCATGCCCGCCGCCGCGCGCCGCGCGGGCGCCGGGAGCCGCGAGAGCGCTGCCCACGCCGCTTGCGTCCATCGATATCGCTCGTAGCCGCCGAACATCTCGTCGCCGCCGTCGCCGGAGAGGATCACCGTCACCTCGCGGCGCGAGGCGATCGACACGAGGAGGGTCGGCAGCTGCGAGGAGTCCGCGAACGGCTCGTCCCAGATCCGCGGCAGCTCGGGCACGAGCGCGAGCGCCGCCTCGGGACGGAGGTACTCCTCGTGATGCGCGGTGCCCAAGTGCCGCGCGACCGCCGCCGCCGCGGGCGCCTCGTCGAAGCCGAAGTCGCGGAAGCCGATCGTGAAGGTCCGCACCGGCTGGTCGGAGAGCCGCACCATCGTCGCGGCGACGGCGGTCGAGTCGATGCCGCCCGAGAGCCACGCCCCGAGCGGCACGTCCGCGATCATGCGGATGCGGACCGCGTCGTCGAGCCGCGCGGCAAGCGCCTCGATCGCCTCCTCCTCGGTGCCCCGGAACGGCTCGGCGAGGCCGCGCTCGACCACCTCCTTCGCCGACCAGTAGCGCTCGAGCGCCGCCCCGCCGGTCGACCGCCGCCAGCGGAGCAGGTGTCCGGGCGGGAGCTTGCGGAGCGCCGAGTGGATGCTCCACGGCCCCGGAACGTAGCCGTGACGCGCGTAGAGCGCCGCGGCGCCGCGGTCGAGGTCGAGCCTCGCCCCCGGGAACCGCCGGATCGCCTTCAGCTCGCTCGCGAAGACGAGCGCCTCGCCCTCCGCGACCTCGAGCCGCGGGCTCGTCGCGGCGCGCCCGGCGCGGGAGGCGATCCCGTAGTAGAGGGGCTTCACGCCGAGTCGGTCGCGGACGAGCAGCAGCTCCTGCTCGCGCTCGTCCCAGACCGCGAAGGCGAACATGCCGACGAATCGGGCGACGGCGCCCGCGACGCCCCACTCCTCGAACGCCGCGAGCATGACCTCGGTGTCGGAGTGCCCGCGGAAGCGGTGCCCCTTCGCCTCGAGCCCGCCGCGGAGGTCGCGGAAGTTGTAGACCTCGCCGTTGAAGGCGATGACGAAGCGCCCCGACGCCGACGCCATCGGCTGGTGCCCGAGCGGCGAGAGATCCTGGATCGAGAGCCGCCGGAAGCCGAGCCCGACCCGCGCCTCGGGGCTCCACCACGATCCCTCGTCGTCCGGACCGCGGTGGCGGATCGCGTCCGCCATCGAGGCAAGCACGCGCCTCGGATCATCCCGTAGCAAGCCGCGATCGACGAAGCCGGCGAGTCCGCACATGAAGAAGCCTCGGCGTCGTCCGCGCGACCGCGGGGCTCAGAGCGTCGCCTCGGCGTCCGCCTTCGCGCCCTCGATGATCGCCCGCAGGATGTCCTCGATCCCGAGCGACGGGCGATAGCCGACCGCCGCGTGGATCTTCGAGAGGTCGGGCGTGCGGCGGCGCATGTCCTCGAAGCCCGCCCCGAAGACCTGCTCGTAGGGCACGTGCTCGATCGTCGAGTCGCTGCCGGTCATCGCGATGATCCGCCGCGCGAGGTCGTTGATCGAGATCTCCTCGTCGCTGCCGATGTTGAAGACCTGCCCCTCGGCGGCGGGCGAGGCGACGAGGGCGAGCATCGCCCGCACCGCATCGTGGACGTGGGTGAAGCAGCGGGTCTGGGTGCCGTCGCCGTGGACGCGCAGCGGTCGGCGCATCAGCGCCGCCCGCACGAGGTTCGGGATGACCATCCCGTATCGGCCGGTCTGCCGCGGGCCGACGGTGTTGAAGAACCGCGCGACCACCACCGGCAGGCGCTTCTCGTCGAAGTAGGCGAGCGCCAGGAACTCGTCCATCGCCTTCGAGCACGCGTACGCCCACCGCCGCTTGCTCGTCGGACCGAGCCGCCAGTCGGAGTCCTCCCGCAGCCGCTCCACGGACGCGTCGTCCATCAGCTTGCCGTAGACCTCGGAGGTCGAGGCGACGAACACCTTCTTGCGGTGCCGGTTCGCGAGCAGCAGGACGTTCTCGGTGCCCTGCACGTTGGTCACGATCGTGCGGACCGGGTTCTCCATGATGAGGCGCACGCCCACCGCCGCCGCGAGGTGGAGCACCACGTCGCAGGCGCGGACGAGCGGCTCGAGCCGGTCCTCGTCGAGGACGTCGCCAAGCTCGAACCGGAAGCCGGGTCGGTCGGCGAGGTGGCGGATGTTGTCGAGCCGCCCGGTGCTGAGGTTGTCGAAGGCGACGACCTCGTCTCCGCGGGCAAGCAGCACGTCCGCGGCGTGGCTCCCGATGAAGCCGGCGCCGCCGGTCACGAGGAATCTCATGCGTGATGGGTCTCCGAGGCGGGGTGAGTCCCGCCGAGGGGCGGATATCGTAGCGACCCCTCCGAGGCGGCCCATGCCGCGTTCGGAGGGCTTCCAATGCCTCCGACTTCACCCTGGATCCCGCCCCTCGTGCTCCTCGCCGCGGTCGCCGCCTCCGCGGCGACGACGGCGGTGGTCATCCGAGTGGTCCTTCGGCTCGGCTTCGTCGCGATGCCCCGCGCCGACCGCTGGCACACCCGCGTCACGGCGCTCCACGGAGGGGTCGGCTTCGCGCCGGTGTTCCTGCTGATCGCCGCGGGGATCCTCCTTGCGATGGGGGCGCGACTCGACCTCGAGTCGCTCAAGGCGGTCCGGGATTCGGGTCTGCTCGAGCCGGCGGTGGTCCTCGTCGGCGCCGCGGCGATGTTCCTCCTCGGGCTCGTCGACGACTTCAAGCGCCTTCGTCCCGCGACGAAGCTCGCCGGTCAGATCGTCGCGGCGGCGCCGCTGATGGTCGTGGTGGGTCCCTTCTCCCTCACCGGCTGGATGGCGATCGACCTGCTCGTCACCTACGCCTGGATCGTCGGGGTCACCAACGCGGTGAACCTGCTCGACAACATGGACGGGATCAGCGCAGGCGTCTGCACCGTCGCCTTCGCGTCGATCGCCGCGACGCTCGCGGTGCACATGCCCGGCGCCGCGCCGCCCGCGGCGTGGATGGCGGCGCTGATGGCGGCGGCGACCTTCGGGTTCTGGCTCCACAACCGTCCGCCCGCGCGGGTCTTCATGGGCGACTCCGGAAGCCTGTTCCTCGGCTTCATGCTCGCGACGCTGACGCTGCCCGGCGCCCTCAACGACCGCTGGACCATCTCCCCTGACCGCCCGCTCTCCTCGCTGCAGCAGGGTCTGGTCGCGGTCTCCTTCGCGGGGATCCCCATCCTCGACACCGTCCTCGTGACCGTGACCCGCCTCTGGCGCAGCCAGAGCCCCGCGGTCGGCGGCAAGGACCACTCGACGCACCGCCTCGCCCGCCTCGGGCTCGACGGCTGGCAGACGCTGGGAACGGTGCTCGCCCTCGCGGCGGCGAGCGGGCTCGCCGGCTTCTTCATGGTCGGGTCGCCATCGATCATCTACCCGCTGTTCGGGCTGTACCTCGTCGCGCTCCTCCTCGTCGGAGTCTGGCTCTCCCGGGTGCCGGTGGTGGTGAGCGAGGCGACGGGGACGGTGCAGTCCTTCCTGAGCCGGCGGCGGACCCCCATCATCCAGCTCATCAAGGCGCTGCTCGACGCCATGATCGTCTCCGCCTGCTACTACGGCGCGTACCTCCTTCGCTTCGACTTCTCGCTCGATGATCCGACCCGCCTCGCGGTGGTGCGGTCGCTTCCGCTCGTCCTCGCCTGCTGCCTGCTCGCGCACCTCGCGTTCCGCAGCTACACCCGCTCCTGGCGATCCGGCAGCGCGAGCGAGATGGTGGACCACGCGCTGCCCGCGGTCGTCGGCGCTGCGGCGGGCGTCGCGGCGGTGGTCGTGGCGTTCGGCCTGCCGCCCGGCTTCTCGCGAGGCGCGTTCGTGATCTTCGGCGTCCTCTGGGTCCTCGCGACGGTCCTCTCCCGATTCAGCTTCGTGCTCCTCGACGAGATCTCCGCGCGGCTGCGGGCGCGCTCCGGGCAGGCGAAGGCGGTCGTCATCTACGGCGCCGGTCGCGCCGGGCGGCTCCTCGCCACCGAAGCGGCGTTCCTCGATGGTCCCGTGCGGGTGGTCGGGTTCATCGACGACGACGAGTCGAAGCAGGGATGCCGGATCCACGGCATCCGCGTCGCCGCGCCGGAGGCATGGATCTCGCGACGGCGCCCTCCACAGGTCGAGATCTGGGTGTCCTCGCCGCTCGTGCCCGCCGATCGCGTCGAGCAGTTCCGCCGCATGCTCGGCGACGAGGTGGTGGTCCGCCGGCTCGACGTGCGGATCTCCGAGTCGGTCGGTCCCGCGACCGATGCCGGATCAGGCGCCCATCCGGTCGAGCAGGCGACCGCACACCGCGCGTGAGTCGAACTCCTCCTCGACGCGGCGCCTCGCGGCGGCGCCCATCGACGCGATCCGCCCCGGATCGCCGGCGAGCTCGAGCATCGCGGCGGCGAGCGCCGCGGCGTCGCGGGGCGGGACGAGCAGTCCCTCGCGGCCGTGCCGCACGAGGTCGCGGCAGCCCGGCGCATCGGTCGTGATGATCGCGCGACCCATCGCCATCGCCTCGAGGAGCACCATCGAGAAGCCCTCGCGGTAGGAGGGCAGCACGAACACCGACGCCTCCCGCATCGCCGGTCGCACGTCGGAGAGGCGACCGAGGAACTCGAGCCGACCGGACTCGACCCAGCCGGCAAGCTCCGTCTCCGAGACCGCCGAAGGATTGACGTCGAGCCATCCAGCGAGCCGGCAGCGGACCTCGCCGAGACGGTCCCGCACGGCGCGGCAGGCGTCCGCGTACTCGACCACGCCCTTGTCGCGGAGGAGCCTCGCGATCATGAGGAAGGAGGTCGGCGCTGGGATCGGCGCGGGCGGAAACGACTCCGCGTCGACGCCGGTGCCCGGCACGACCTCGACGGGCACGCCCTTGGGAAGCAGCCCGCGCTCGGCGAAGACCTCGCGGTCGGAGGGATTCTGGAAGAAGAGTCCCGTCGCCCGCGGGACCGCGAGGCGATAGAGGAGCGACGCCGCGGTCCGGGCGACCCCCGAGCGGGCGCTCCTCGTCGTGAAGGCGAAGCCGAGCCCGGTCACCATCGCGAACCGCCGCGGGACGCCCGCGAGCCACGCCGCGAGGGTCCCGTAGATCACCCCCTTGGGGTTGTAGGAGAAGACGAGGTCCGGTCGGAACCGCCGCAGCTCCCGCCGAAGCGCCGCGAGCGCCGCGAGGTCGCGGAGCGGGTTCATCGACGCCCGTCCGAGGGGCACGATCCTCGCCGCGACGCCCATCGCCTCGAGTCCTGCGGCGACCTCCGCGGGCGGAGGAGGAAGCAGCACCTCGACCTCGTGACCGCGCCGCCGCATCTCCCGAAGCAGCGGTCCCCGGAACTTGAGGACGCCCTCCGCGAAGGGCGCGACGACGGCGATGCGCATGGCTGCAGCGATGGTACGGGACGAGTCCTCCGTTCGATTGGCGCCCAAGCGTCGAGGCATCCGCGACCGATAGACGCTGCCATGAGCATCCTCGTCACCGGCGCCGCCGGCTTCATCGGGTCCCATGTCGCGCACCTGCTCCTCGACCGGGGGGACGAGGTGGTGGGGATCGACAACCTGAACGACTACTACGACCCGAGCCTCAAGATCGCCCGCCTCGCGCGGCTCGAGCCGAAGAAGGGCTTCTCCTTCGTGAAGCTCGACGTCGCGGACCGCGCGGGGATGGAGGCGCTCTTCGCGCGGCACCGCTTCGAGCGGGTGGTGCACCTCGCGGCGCAGGCGGGCGTGCGCTACTCGCTCACGAACCCCTGGGCGTACGTCGAGAGCAACATCGTCGGCTTCCAGTCGATCCTCGAGGGCTGCCGCCACCACGGCTGCCGCCACCTCGTCTACGCCTCGAGCAGCTCGGTCTACGGCGCGAACACCACGCTCCCCTTCTCGGTCCACCACAACGTCGACCATCCGCTCTCGCTCTACGCGGCGAGCAAGAAGGCGAACGAGCTCTTCGCCCACGCCTACTCGAACCTCTTCGCGCTGCCGACGACGGGGCTGCGGTTCTTCACCGTCTACGGTCCATGGGGTCGCCCGGACATGGCGCTCTTCCTCTTCACGAGGAGCATCCTCGAGGGCACGCCGATCAAGGTCTTCAACCATGGTCGGCACAGCCGCGACTTCACCTACGTCGACGACATCGCCCGCGGCGTCGTCAGCTCGCTTGACCACGTCGCGGCGCCGAATCCGTCGTGGAGTGGCGCCCATCCCGACCCCGGCACGAGCAAGGCGCCTTGGCGGGTCTACAACATCGGGAACAGCCAGCCGGTCGAGCTCCTCCGCTACATCGAGGTGATCGAGCAGTGCCTCGGTCGGAAGGCGACGATGGAGCTGCTGCCGATGCAGGCGGGCGACGTGCCCGACACCGCCGCCGACGTCTCCGACCTCGAGCGCGACTGCGGCTACCGCCCCGCGACGCCGGTCGAGGTCGGCGTCGAGCGGTTCGTCCGCTGGTACCGCGAGTACTACCGGGTCTGAGCCGTGGTCGCCCCGCTCGCGCCCGCGGCGCGGGCCCGCATGTTGTCCACGACGTTCATGAAGTTGATGTACGCGTCGTAGGGACTGTCGTAAGGGCTGAAGTACTTGTGGACGTCCCCGTCCGCCCAGTACTTGGTGCACATGTAGTAGAGGTGGTCGCTGGTGGTCAGCTTCCGCCAGTCCTCGAGGATCCACGGATCGCCCGCGGCGTGCCTCGCCTTCACCGCCGCCTCGAGCGAGTAGAGCTCCCTCGCGGCGTGCTCCTGCATCGGGTTGCCGAGCCATGCGGTGAGGTCGCGCTCGGTGTCCGCCCAGGAGATCCACCGCGGCACCTCGTAGGTGCCCACCGACTCGTAGCGGCGGGCGACCTCGGAGGGCATCTGGAAGTCGTTGTTGCCGGGGTTCACGTCGTAGATCGCCCCCGGGAGCGCGTCGAGGAACTCGAAGATCCCCGTGTCCGCCCACTGGTGCTCGCCGAAGGTCTCGTAGTCCATGAACAGGTTGCAGACGAAGCCGTCGCCGTTGATCTGGTTGACCCATCGCGCGAACCGATGCGCGTCGAGCGGCCACTCCTTCCAGTTCCGGTCGGAGAAGCGGAAGGCGATGTCGTCGGAGAGCCGGTAGTTCTTGAGGAGCAGCCGCAGCTTCTCCCCGCCCGGCACCGGCGGCTGGTAGAGGTAGTTCGGGGAGCGGTATCCAAGCAGCGAGTCGACGCCCTCGCAGATCACGGCGCGGTGGCGCCCCAGCGCCGCGACGTGCTCGGCGAGCTGGTCGGAGTAGATGAGCTCGGTGTTGCGGAAGGTCTCCGGTCGCGCCCCGAAGAGCTCGAGCAGGCGGCGCTCGTGATTGGCGACCTGCTCGTCGAACTCCCCCCGCGAGTAGAGGAAGCTGAGCGAGTGGTGGCTCGTCTCCGCGATGAACTCGCAGGCGCCGGTCGCGGCGAGCTCCTGGAACATCTCGATGAGGTCCGGCGCCCAGAGCGAGAACTGCTCGAGCGCCGTCGAGGTGATCGCGTAGGAGACCCGGAAGCGGCGGTCATGCCGGCGGATCAGGTCGAGGATCTTGCGGGTGGTCGGTCGGTAGCACTTGTCCGCCACCTTCAGGCAGATCCGCTCGTTCGCCTCGTTGTCGAAGTAGAAGGGGTCGCGGTCGAAGACCGAGTACCTCCGCAGCCGGAACGGCTGGTGCACCTGGAAGTAGAAGCAGACCGACGCCATCGCGGGGCGGAGGATACCGGGGCATGACCTTCCACGCGCCGAGCCTCGGACGACCTCAGCGTGCCGGATGCTCCGCCGAGGCGTCGGCCGCGGGCCCGCCATGGCGCGACGCGACCCTCCACAGCCGCCAGGCGCCGGCGCCGCCCGAGAGCGCGACCACCGCGACCTCCGCCCCGCGGGCGACGATCTCCGCCGCGAGCGCCTGCTCCCACTCCACGCCCGCGAGGCTCGGCGCGAGCAGGGCGATCACCCACTCCCTCACGCCGAGCGCCGACCCCACCACCGGGATGAGACCGGTCGCCATCGCCACGCACGCGAGCGCCACCGCGGACTCCCCCGAGAGGTCCGTCCCCAGCGCCGCGAACCCCGCGAGGATCCGGAGCGTCCACGCCCCGAGGTCGAGCGACCTCCACCAGAGGAGCTCCGCGACCCGCCCGACCCTCGGCGCGAGCGTCAGCACGCCCAGCAGGACCGCCGCCACCGCGAGGATCGCCGCGCCGGGAAGCCCCGTCGCGCGACCGGCGAGGAGCGACGCCACGGCGATCGCGAGCACGCCTCCGGAGAGCGAGATTGCCGCGAGCGCCACCCGGATCGAGGTCCCGACGGGGACGCCTTGGTAGCGGCGCTGCCATGCGACCCGCCCGACCAGTCCCGGCTTGAGCGGCAGCAGGTTGAAGAGGGTCGCCGCGGCGTTGAGCGAGACGAGGTCGAGAAGCGGCAGCGGGCGGTCCCGGAGAAGCCTCTTGAGGATCACCCCGCCGAGCAGGATCGAGGCGGCAGTCGCGAGCGGAAGCGCCATGAGGGTCCAGACCGGCGGGTCGCGGAGCGCCTGCAGCGACGCGGTCACCGCCTCCCGGTGCCGCCACACTCCCCAAGCCGCAAGCAGCGTGAGGAGAAGCGCCACCGGTCGCGCGAGGGTCCGCGCGAGAGCTCTGGCGGACCCGCTCACGGCGTCGGGCGGTCGGCGGGCGACGGCTGCCGGCGGTCGAGCCGCTCGGCGACGAGCCGGGCGATCATCGACAGGCGGGCGTCGTCCGAGGCGATCGCCCTCCGCAGCACCGGGTCATCCGAGCCGCGCGACCGACCGAGGATGTAGCCGAGCATGACCACCCGGTCGTTGCTCATGCGGGCGTTGTCCACGAGGGCGGTCATGCCCGGCGAGGGCGTCGCCGGAAGCGAGGTCAGCAGCCACGCCTGGCCCGCGGGGTCGAGGTGCGTCCAGCCCTCCTGCATCGCCTCCCAGATCTGCTCGATCGCGACAAACTCGCCCTCGGGAAGCTGCGTCGCTCCCTCCGTGGCGACGCCGACGGCGGCGAGGAGCGACATGAGGGGAAGATCCTCCGCGCGGTCCGCCACCCGCACCGCCGCCACGGCGTCCTCGATCCATCCGCTCGTGACCCGCACCCCCTCGACGCGGACCTGCGACGCCTCGCCCTTCGCCCCGAGCACCCCGGGCTGGAGCGCGCCGCCCTCGACCGGACGGAAGTTCGAGATCGCCCGGACGGAGATGTTCGAGCCGGCGAGGGCGGTGCGGTCGAGCACCTCGCCGAAGCCGCCGAGGCTGAGGTCGATCGGGACCGCCAGCCGCTCGCGCGGACCAAGCCGGAAGCGCCGCTGCAATGGCACCACCATGGGAGGCGCCGCGACGGGTCGATTGAGCTGGGCGATCGTCGCCTGGGCGAGCACCGCGAGGTTCGGCTCGATCGGACCCTCGCTGCCGATGGCGAGCGGAAGGTCGGTGGCGTTGACGATCTCCGCCACGAGCTGGACCGGCTCGAGGGGGGCGTAGGAGGGCTTCGTGGAGCGCAGCGTGACGCCGACCGATCGTCCCTCGCCGAGCACCAGGCGGTCGTAGGTCGAGGGGACGGTGCCGACGAGCGCGTCGAGCCGGGTCGCCACGTCGGAAGCCGGGACCGGTCGCGCGATGATCTCGGCGAGCCGGTCGCGTGCCCAGACCCCGAGCGCGGTGCCGGGACCGGCGCGATGGACCGCGAGATAGGTGCGCGCCGCGTCGCTGCGGCGACCCGCGGCAAGGTAGGCATCGGCGAGTCCGAGCATCGCGAGCGGATCGTCCGTCGCCGGCTCGAGCAGGGCGATGGCGGCATCGACCTCGCCGCGACGGAGGGCGATCCAGCCATCGAGTCGACGGCGGACGCGCTCCGAGAGCTCCACCTGCGTCGCGACCTCCGCGAGCATTCGGGTCGGACCTTCGGGATCCGGACTCATCCAGAGCAGGAAGCCGATCGAGTCGATCCCGAGCTCGGCGAGGCGCCGGGTGATCTCGGGATCCGGGTCAAGCTGCTCCGCCTCCTCGAACTCGAGCTGCATCGCGAGCATCGCCGTGCCGACCGCGGCGTCCGCCTCCGGCGAGCCGGTGCTCCGGAGGATGATCGCCCGAAGGGTCGAGATCTGGCGGTCCGGTCGGGCCCGCACCTGCTCGAGCCCGGCGAGGTCGATCTCGGGATCCTGCGCGCGGGCCTGCATCCGGGCGAGCTGATCAAGCTCCTTCTGCCTCGCGTCGATCAGGGCGATCGCCCGGTCGGGCGTCCCCTGCGCCCAGAGCGCGAGCGCCTTCGCCGCGACGAACCCGGCCGACGCCGGCTCGGTGATGGGCGTGGTGGCGATGGTGAGGTCGTGAAGGCGCGACGCCGCGGCGAAGGCGCCCTCGCGGAGGCAGATCGACGCGAGCAGCTCGCGGGGGAGCGGGTTGACCGGATTGGCGAGCATCGCCGCGACGAAGAGCTCCGCCTCCGCGACCGGATCGACCGCACGGTGCCGGAGGAACCCCGCGGCGGCCTCGGTCGCCGCCGCGAAGGTGGGGTCGAGCGCCACCGACTCGGCAAGCCACCTCGCATAGCCCTCGACGTCGCCCGAGCGGTGGAGCAGGAGCGCCAGCTCGAACGCGAGCCGCGCCGCCACCGGTCCGCCAAGGCGTCCCCGGTTCGCCGGGTCGAGCATCCGCTGGTAGGCCGCGACCCGCTGCTCCGCGGTGGGGAAGCGGTCGATCGCGAGGCTCAGCAGCCGGAGCCTCGCGACCTCGTCGGTCGGGTCCTGTCGGACGATCGCGGTGAGCGCCCGCTGCAGTCGATCCGCGCCCGACTCGTCGAGCCCCTCCCCGAGCGAGGCGAGCTGCACCAGCACCCGCCAGGCGTCGGTCCACTCGGGGGCAAGCTCGGTCGCCCACTCGGTCATCGCCAAGGCGACCCGATAGTCGTCGGTGCGCGGCTCCTCCGCGCGGACGAGCTCGAGCGCCGACCTGACGAGCAGCCTCGCGAGGCGCATGCGACCCTCGGCGGCGACCTCCTCCGAGGGAGCCCTTGGCGCCGCCGGCGGCGCGGCCGGTGCGTCCGGCGCGTCCTGCACTGGCGCCGGCTCGGCGGGAGCCTCCTGCGCGGCGGCGGAGGTCCACGAGCCGAACCCCACGACGACCCCAAGCATGAAGGTCCGACCGATCGAGTGCCGACGGGTGCGCATCCGGTTCCCTTCCTCGGCGTTGCCGCGGGTCCTACTCGCCATTCTTCGCCTCGACGCGGCGAATCGGCGCCCTTCGTCGGCACCGCGGCGGTCATTGACACCCACCCCATGGCGTCGATACCGTCCGTCCCGCTCCATGCCGGGGGACCGCTGAACGCTGGTCCGCCGGACGCCGCCGAGCGCCGTCGCGACGTCGAGGAAGCCCCCTTGTCCACCCTGCTGCGCCTCCGAGTGATGCTGCCCCTGCTGCTTGCCGCCTCCACGGCGGGCGCCCAGCAGCCGCCTTCGCTCCCCTCCTCGATCGTCTCCTCGACCTCCACGCTCTCTGCGAAGGACTCCCAGACCGTCGCCGCCTACGCCTCCGCGTGGTCGGAGGTCCTCAAGTCGGGCGAGCCCCGCGACGTGAACCGGGCGCGGGCGGAGTTGGTGGGTCCGGCGCGGTCGCCCTCCGCGACGCCGATCTTCGTCAACGCGTACTCGGGCGCCGTCCTCGGGGCGGTCGCCCCGGTCGCCGCGGGCGAGGACGACTTCCGCTCGATCAACGCCCTGCAGGTGATCCGCTTCCTCCGCACGCCCGAGGCGGTCGACGCGATCCTCTCCCATGCGGACCCGCAGACCGAGTCCTCCGCCTCGATCCGGCTCGTCGCCGCGGGACTCCTCGGCGCGGCGATCTCGGACGCGGCGATGAACCCCGCGCAGCTCGACGGCGTCACCCGGCGCGTCGCCTCGCTCGCCGCGGTCGAGGCGGACTGGATGACGCTTCTCCAGTTCATGGGGACGCTCGACGCGATCGCCGGGCTCAAGGGTCTCCCCGCCCCCTCGGTCGATCTCGCACGCCGAAGCCAGGTCGCGACCCTCGAGTCGACCCTGCGCCGCGCGACGAGCGAGGGCGGCGATCCCCGGCTCGCCGAGGCGCTCTATCGAGGTCTCCTCGAGCTCCGAAACCAGATGCTCCGCCTTGGCGCGTCGCAACGAGCGACCTTCGCCTCGCAGTTCGGACCGGTCTTCGCGTCGATCGAGACGACGACCAAGTCCGCCGCCTCCGCCGCGGGACTCTCGCCCGAGGCGAAGGCGAGCCTCGAGCGCACCGCGACGCTCGCCCAGCAGCTCGCGGGGCTCTCCAAGCCCTGACCATCTCCTGACCAAAGTCCTGAGCCGACGCGTCCGTACACTCCGTCCGTGCGCCTCGCGCTCGCCGTCCTGATCCTCCTCGGCGGGATGCTCGCCGCGGTCATCGCCGCGGAGGACCGCCGTCCGCGCGCCGAGGTCGTGCTCGCCCAGTCGGCGGACTGCTACACGCTCGATCCGCAGCGGATGACCTACCAGCAGGACCTGCGGATCGCCGCCGGGCTCTACGAGGGACTCGTGGCGAGCGACCCGGACACCGACGAGCCGGTCCCCGCCGCGGCGCGGTCGTGGACCTCCTCGCCCGACGGGCTCGAGTGGCGGTTCGAGATCGATCCAGACGCACGCTGGAGCAACGGCGACCCGGTCACGAGCGGGGACTTCCGCGCCGGGCTTCGACGCGCGCTCCTGCCCGACCTCGCCGCGGACTACTCCGGGCTCCTCATGCCGATCGCCGGCGCCGAGGAGTTCTTCCGCTGGCGTGCCGAGCGCCTCGCCTCGTTCGTGCCCGGCGAGGGCGCCGCGGAGGCGCTCTGGGAGGAGACGCTGGATCGGTTCGACCAGACCGTCGGCATCGAATGCCCCGACGACCGCACGCTGGCGATCCGGCTCGCCCGACCGGTGCCGACGTTCCTCTCCCTCCTCGCGTTCCCGGTCGCGAGCCCGGTGCACCGCCCGACGCTCGAGCAGTTCGCCTCGCTCGATCCGGAGACCGGCCGCCGCCGCGAGGATCCGGGCTGGCTTCGACCCGGCACGCTCGTCTCGAACGGACCCTACGTGCTCGCGCGGCGGCGCTTCAAGCGCGACCTCCGGCTCGAGCCGAACCCCTTCTTCCGCGACGCCGGACGCGTCGCGAGCCGCTCGATCGAGGTCGTGGTGATCGAGGATCCGTCGACCTCGGTCCTCGCCTTCGTCGCGGGCGAGGTGGACTGGCTCACCGACGTGAGCGCGAGCTACCGCGCCGACCTCCTCGAGTCGCGTCGGCGGTGGATCGAGCGCCACGCGCCCGCGCTCGATCCGGCGTCGGCGGAGGACGACGCGGTGCTCGCGGCGCTGCCTGCGCCGGGTCCCGACGAGCGCCGCGACGTGCACGCGGTGCCCCGCTTCGGGACCGACTTCTTCCACTTCAACTGCAACGCGGCGCTTCCCGACGGTCGCCCGAACCCCTTCGCGGACGCCGCGGTGCGCCGCGCGTTCTCGCTCGCGGTCGACCGCGACCTGCTCACCTCGCGGGTGACCCGGCTCGACGAGCCGATCGCCCGCACCCTCGTCCCGCCCGGCGCCGTGCCCGGCTACGCGGGACCGCAGGGACTTCTCCATGATCCAGACCACGCGCGGCGCGAGCTCGCCTCCGCCGGCTGGATCGACCGCGACGGCGACGGCCGCGTGGAGGACGCCGACGGGGGTCCCTTCCCGACCATCGACCTCCTCTACTCGACGAACTCCCCGCGCTACCGGGACCTCTCGCTCGCCCTCGAGCGGACCTGGGAGCAGGAGCTCGGCGTCGACGTGGAGCCGCGCGGGCAGGAGCAGCGGTTCTACAAGGATGACCTCCGTCGCGGACGCTTCATGATCGGCCGCGGCGGCTGGTACGGCGACTTCCTCGACCCGCTGACCTTCCTCGACCTCTGCCGCACCGGCGACGGGAACAACGTGCGCGGCTACTCGAGCCCTCGGGTCGACGATCTCCTCGCCCGCGCGGACCGCGAGCGCGACCGCGCGGCGCGCCTGCGGCTGCTCGCCGAGGCGGAGCGGATCATCGTCGAGGAGGACCTGCCGGTGCTCCCGATCTGCCGCTTCGTGACGGTGGGGATGCATGATCCAGCGTCGTTCAGGGGCCTCGCCCGCGGCGCGATGCGCGACCAATGGCTCGACCGCCTGCGCACCCCGCGGAGCACCGGTCCCGCGGCGTCGGCGGCGGAGTGGTCGCCGTGATCGCCTTCGTCCTCCGCCGCCTCGTGCAGCTGCCGTTGATCCTCCTCGCGGTCTTCCTGCTGACCTTCTCGCTCGCGTGGCTCGTGCCGGGCAATCCCATCGAGCAGGACGAGCTGCGCCGCCCGCCGCCCGAGGTCGAGAAGGCGATGCGGGCGCAGTACCGCCTCGACGATCCCGTCGCGTTCGCCGGCGACTACCTCTTCCGCGCGAGCGGCGCCGCGTGGCTCCTCGGTCGATCGAGCCGCGTCTTCGACCTTGGTCCGAGCCTTCGGCACCCCGACCAGTCGGTGAACGACATCCTCGCGGCGGGACTCCCGACGTCGCTGGCGCTCGGCACCGCGGCGATCCTCATCGGTCTCGCGATCGGCACCGCGGCGGGTCTCGCGGGCGGGCTTCGCCCCGACTCCTGGCGCGACCTCGTCGCGCAAGTGATCTCGCTCGTCGGGATCAGCGTGCCGCCCTTCGTGGTCGGCTCGGGGCTCCTCGTGTGGCTCGGCGTCTCGTGGCGCATCGCGCCCGTCGCGGGCTGGGGCGGGATCTCGCACGTGTGGCTGCCGGCGCTCGCGCTGTCGCTTCCCATGGCGGCGTACGTCGCGCGGCTCCTCCGCTTCGGGCTCCTCGAGCAGCTCGCCTCCGACCACGTCCGCACCGCCCGCGCGAAGGGACGGTCCCGCCTCGGCGCCGCGTGGCACCACGCGATGCGGAACGCGTTCCTCCCGATCCTCAGCTACCTCGGTCCCGCCTCGGCGGCGGTCCTCACGGGCTCCTTCGTCATCGAGAAGGTCTTCTCGATCCCCGGCATCGGTCGGCTCTTCGTCGAGGGCGTCCTCGCGAAGGACCTCACCCTCATCATGGGCGTGGTGCTCGCGTACTCGACGCTGCTCGTCCTCCTCAACCTCGCGGTCGACGTCCTCTACCGATGGGTCGATCCGCGGATCGAGCTCGGCTGAACGCCTGCGTCAGGACGCTCCCTCGCCGTCGGCGTCGGCATCCGAGTCGTCGGGATCGTCGGCGGGCGGCGCGGGCGCCGCGGCGCCGAGGGCGAGCCGCCGCTCGAGGTCCGCGCGGATCCGCGACTCCCACGTCGGATCGCGACCGACCGGCGTCCACGTCTCGCGGTTGGGTCGGAGCGGATCGGTGTACGTCGTGCGGAGCGTGTTGCTGTAGGAGTTCTTCTTGAGACCGGGCACGAAGGCGCGATCGATGAAGACGAGGACCCGCACCTCGATCGGCTCCTTCGCGGCGGTCACGTCGATCGGTCCGCCGCCGCGGCGACCGGGCGGCGCCGGTCCTTCGATCTCCTCGCCGGGATCGGCGAGCTGGGGCGCGACCTGCGACTCCGGGGCGAACTCGATCCTCGCGCGGCGCCGCTGGAAGAGGAGCGTGCTCTCGATGACCTGCCCGCTCGTCTCGTCGCCCCAGCGCCACGGCTCGAGCACCGATCCCGCGACCCGCGGCTCCGTCTCGATGATCCCGCCGCTTCGGTCGCGGACCGAGGGCGGAAGCCCCGCGTCCCGCGCGGCGGCGACGGCGGCATCGAACGCCTCCGGATAGCGCTCGGGCGGCACGACGAGGGGCCGCGACGCCTCGGTCGAGGGAGCCGTTCCACACCCGGCAAGCAGGAGCCCGAGGAGGGCGGCACCGCCCCCCGACCACGCTGAGGCTCGTCGCCGATCCGGCATCGACGCGAGTCTATCGGACCTCCGAACACCCCTTTCGCGAGGGCGGCGCGGTCGCGCGGAGTCGGCGAGGTGGATCCCGAGGTTCTTCGCCGGGAGGCGGCGTCGCCGACCGCCGAACGAGTCACGATCGACGGGCGGAGGGCAGGTCCTGCCGCTCCCGAACTCCCCCCTTCTCGCGTCGAGAGGGGGGACAAGTCCCCCTGTGCGACTCCGACGCGAACCAGCACCCTCCGACGAGGGAAGAAGTTCGGATCCCCGGCGGATCATCCGATGCCGCCGGCACGAAGGACCCGAGGTCGGATTTCACGCCCCGTTGAAACCAACGCCTCCTTCCGCTTGAATCGCCGTCCCGAGCCCGACGTGATGCCCGACCTGCCGCCCCGCCGCCGAACGATCCGACGCACGCTGCTCCTCGCCGCGGGCGCGGCGGGTCTCGCGCTGCTGCCGGTGCTCGTCGCGGGCGGCGGACCTCCAGGTGGTCAGAAGCGGATCCCGGCGACCGAAGAGGACTTCCGCCAGACCGGCACCCAGCCGGAGCCCGACGCGTTCGCGTTCCAGCCGATCCTCGAGAGCAACTCCTGCACCTACTGCCACTCCGACTACGACATCGAGGACGCCCCCTACGACACGTGGGTGGTGAGCCTGAAGGGGCAGTCAGCGCGGGATCCGGTGTGGCACGCAGCGCTCGCGATCGCGAACCAGGACGTCAACCTTGGCGGCGAGACCTGCATTCGCTGCCACGCGCCAGGCGCGTGGCTCGGCGGGCGATCCTTCGACGGCACCACCGACCACTTCCAGTTCTCCGACTTCGACGGGGTCAACTGCAACTTCTGCCATCGCGCGGTGAACCCGGTGCCGGGCAAGCTGCCCGCCGTGGGCTACCCCGGCGACGAGCCTGACCCCGACACCCCGATCCTCTCCTCGCTCGCGAAGCAAGGGCTGCTGCCGACCGGCTTCGGCAACGCCCGCTACGTGGTCGATCCGATCGACACCCGCCGCGCCCCCGCCGACGACGTGCCGGTGAACCTGCACGGGCTCGACGCGCTCGGGCAGCCGGTGCGGCTCATCAGCTCGCCCTTCCACAAGACGAGCGAGTTCTGCGCGACCTGCCACGACGTGAGCAACCCGCTCACGATGAAGAAGGTGGGCAAGAGGGGCGAGGTCTCCTACGCCCTCGCGCCGCTCGACGCCCCTCATCCGACGCAGGACCCGCGGGACATGTTCCCCGAGCAGCGCACCTACAGCGAGTGGCGGATGAGCCTCTTCGCGACCGAGGGCGTGGTCTTCCCCGACGACCGCTTCGGCGGCAACCATCCCACCGGCGTGATCTCCACCTGCCAGGACTGCCACATGCCCGACCAGGTCGGCGGCGGCTGTGCCTTCTGGCAGGACCCGCCCTTCTTCGAGCGGCAGCACCTGCCGCAGCACGCCTTCAACGGCGCGAACACCTGGGTCATGAAGGCGATCCGCTACGCCCTCGACGACGAGGCGGACTTCTTCGGGATCACCGAGGAGCGCCTCGAGCAGGCGATGAGCCGCACCGTGCAGAGCCTCCGCAACGCCTCCGACCTCGAGCTCGTGCGGGAAGGTTCCTCGATCCGCGTGCGGGTGATCAACCAGACCGGGCACAAGCTCCCCACCGGCTATCCCGAGGGTCGCCGCATGTGGCTCAACGTGCGCTTCCTCGACGCGGGCGGTCAGGTGGTCAGGGAGCATGGTCGCTACGACTTCGCGAGCGCGACGCTCCATGGCGACGACACCAAGGTCTACGAGGCGAAGCACGGTCTCGACGGGGCGATGGCGAAGGTCACCGGACTCCCCGCCGGGAAGAGCTTCCACCTTGCCCTCAACAACAAGGTCTTCTCCGACAACCGCATCCCGCCGCGGGGCTTCACCAACAAGGGCTTCCTCGCGGTGCAGGCGGAGCCGGTGGCGTACTCCTACGCCGACGGTCAGTACTGGGACGACACGACCTTCCCGATCCCCGCGAACGCCGAGCGGGCGGTGGTGGTCCTCTACTACCAGACGAGCTCGCGCGAGTACATCGAGTTCCTCCGCGACGCGAACGTGACCAACGACGCGGGCGACGAGGTGCACGCCCTCTGGGAGTGGGCGGGCAAGAGCGCCCCCGTCGACATGGACGCGGCGGAGATCGAGCTCGCGCCGGCGATCGTCGGCGACCTGAACCACGACGGCGTCGTCAACGGCGCCGACCTCAGCATGCTGCTCGCGGCGTGGGGCAACTGCCCGCCCAAGGGTCCCTGTCCCGCCGACCTCAACGGCGACGGCGTCGTCAACGGCGCCGACCTCGCCACGCAGCTCGCCAACTGGGGCTGATCCTCGACCACGAGGAAAGCCGACGCCGCGTCGTCAGTTCCTGCCCGCGAGCTGACGCACGGTCGTCATGAACGTTCGCTTCAGCGTCGAGTGCATCGCGAAGACGAGCCCCACCCACGCGGCGCCGGCGAGCAGCGATCCCACCGCGAGCGACCAGCGCGCCGCGACCGGATCGAGGAGGCTCGCCGGAAGCGCCGACGCGGGGAACGCCGCCGCCGCCACGAGGTTGAGCGGGCTCGCCGCGGCGATCACCGCGCCGAGGACGGGGATCCCGCGACCCGCCGCCGTGCCGCAGAGACCGACCGCGCCCCCGACCGCGACGAGGATCGCCACCGCCCCGACCACCGCGCCGATGCTGCCGCGGCTCCGCACCGACCACTGGAGCCCCACCATCACCGCGAAGCCGACGAAGCCGGCGAGGACGACCGCGAGCTCGAGCGCGGCTTCCGGCAGGACGAGCGGCACGGTGACCGTGCTCACGTCGACCGCCTCGTCCACGGTCACCGCCACGCCGCCGCCGAAGCCGGAGGTCGCGACGTAGAGCGAGGCGAGCCCGAGGCTCGCGACCGGCACGAGCATCATCGGGAGCAGGAACTGCACGAGCCCCTGCAGCTTCCCCGCGAGGTAGGGACCCGGCTGGATCGGCGTGGTCAGGATGATGTCGAGGCTGCCGTCCTCGCGCTCGCGGCTCACCGAGGTCGCGGCGAGGTTGAGCGCGGTGAGGACGATGATCACCACCTCCGCGCCGACCGCCGCGACGAGGGCGAGGCGGAGCCCGTAGCCGTCGAGCGTCCCCTGGCGATGGAGGAGCAGCAGCACCAGCGCCGCCGCGATCCCCGCGAGGGCGAAGCCGAGCCGTCCGACGAGACCTCCCACGGTGAGTCCCCGCAGCGTCCGCTCGCGCCACGCGATGGGGTTGGTGCCGACCCGCGATCGCGCCCGCAGCGCCTCGACCGGGCGGGAGAGCCATCCGCCGCTCCGCTTCGCCCGCTCCGGTCGCTCGCCGATCATCCGCAGCCTCGCCGCGCCGAACACCGCGAGGGCGGTGCTGAGGAGGACGCCGGTCCAGACGAACGCCGCGCTTGGCGAGGCGAACCAGAGCCGCCCGATCGCCCCGCCCGGCGCCGTCGCCGGATCCCACGGCTGGTAGCGGTTGGTGAGGAGGAGCGCCTCGAGGGCGAGGAAGGGATTGAGCGGCGTGAGCACGGTCGTGCGGTCCGCGAGCGAGCCGGGCGAGGTCGGCTCGCGCAGCCAGAGGTCCGCCGCGAAGGTCACCGCGAGGATCATCAGGACCGTCACGTAGAAGACGAGGACCGCCCGTCGTCCCGCGGTGCGGGTGACCGCGAGGGTCACCGCCACCGCCGCGACCACGAGGGCGCTCGTCGCGGCGATCGCGTAGCTCCCCGCGACGCTCCCCGGCGGCACGCCCCCGAACGCCTGCAGGAACACGAAGAGCGGCAGCGTCGAGAGGAGGAGCGCGAGCACGAAGAAGAGCCGCCCGAAGAGGTTCCCGAGGACGATCTGGAGCGGTCGCAGCGGCGTGGTCAGCAGGATGTCCCAGGTGCGCGGGCTCGCCTCCTGCGCGATCGCTCCCGCCATGAAGACCGGGGTCAGCAGGCAGATCAGCGCGACCTGCCCGAAGCTCACCAGCGTGAACGCCCCGGCGCCCCGCTGGGCGAGCTCGCGGAGCGAGGTGCTGGGACCGAGGAGCGCGACGAGGAGGAGCAGGATCATGCCTGCGAGGTAGCCCGCACGGATCGTCAGGTGCCGCGCCCGCCGACCGCCGCCCTCGACGAGGCGGACCGCGATCGGGTTGAGGGGGACGAGGCGGAGGAACCAGTCGAGGAAGGCGGGCATCGGGTGCTCGGGTCGCCGCGGGCAGTGGAAGACCGCAGTCTCCCCGCTCCACGATCGAGGACAAGTCCTCCGCTACGGTCGCCGATCGTCGCCCCCGTGGTCGAGGCATCGGTCGGGATCCCGCCCGATCCTCGTTCCTTCCTTGACATGTCGATCGGCACCGGAATACTTGGGTCGTTCTCCCGGTCACTCCGACCGGGTTCTTCACGGACCGCCCGCGGACCACGCGGTCGAGCCCCGATCCAGCCGTCTGTGCGGCAGTCTCGACGCCCGAGGAGTCCCGACGGACCCCCGGCGGACGAGGAGGATCGAGATAGATTCACGCGACGATTCGACCTTCTTCCCTCCGTCCTCCTCCGAGACCCCTTCGTGCCCGCATCGACGCCCCAGATGAAGCCCCCACGGTCCATCGGGACCCTCGTCGGCTCGTCGGGCGTTGATCCGCTCGGTCGCGGTTGAGCTCCGACGCCCCCCGAGGCGTCCGGTCGAACCTCGCGTGCATCTCGGGCCGGCAGCCTCCGCCGGCACGACTCCCCCGGAGGGGGTCGTCGCCCGGTCCGCGTCCCGCCGACTGATCGGCGGGCGGTCGAGGAGGTGCGGCATGACCTTGCTGACCCTGGATTCCCTCCCCATCCTGCTTGCGGCGGCACCCCCGCCGAGCGGGTCTTGGTGGCTCTTCATGACCGGTTCGGGCCTGCTCGGGCTGGTCCTCGGCGTGGTGGTGGCGGCGCTGGTGATGGCGCCCCGCCGCTCGCGGGCGCGGATGGAGGCGGAGCTCATCCTCAAGGAGGCGCGGGCGGAGGCGGAGACCCTCGCGAAGACCGCCGAGCTCGAGGCGGAGCGGAAGGCCGCCGAGCGCCGCGACGCCTTCGACAAGGAGGTCGCCGCGACCCTCGGGGAGCTGAAGCAGAGCCAGTCCCGCGCCGCGAAGCGGGAGGACGTCCTCGACCGCAAGCTCGAGCAGCTCGGCGAGCGGGAGAAGACGATCGACCGACGCGACGAGGCGCTGAAGGCCCGCTCGAGCGAGCTCGACGCCCGCGAGCAGGAGGTCGCCCGCGACCGCGGCGAGCTCTCCCGGCGCCTCTCGGAGGTCGCCGGCATGACCCGCGACCAGGCGGTGGACGCGTTCATGGCGGAGGTGCGGATCGAGGCGGAGCACGACGCCGCCGCCCTCACCCAGCGGATCGTCGACGAGGCGGAGCGGAAGGCGCAGGAGCGCTCCCGCGAGATCACCCTGATGGCGATCCAGCGCTTCGCCGCCGAGCACGTCGCCGACAGCACGGTCCGCTCGATCAAGATCCCCTCCGACGACATGAAGGGCCGCATCATCGGCCGCGAGGGCCGGAACATCCGCGCGATCGAGAAGGCGACCGGCGTCGACATCCTCGTCGACGACACTCCCGGCGTGATCAGCGTCTCCTGCTTCGACCGCGTGCGCCAGGCGATCGCGGCGGAGAGCCTGCAGAAGCTCGTCGCCGACGGGCGGGTGCATCCCTCGCGGATCGAGGAGATCGTCGAGCAGACCAAGCGGGACGTCGCGGAGCGGATCATCAAGCACGGCAACGACGCGGTGCTCGAGGCGAACATCCGGGGGCTCCACCCGAAGGTCGCCGAGGCGATGGGCAAGCTCCACTTCCGCACGAGCTACGGGCAGAACGTGCTGCGTCACTCGATCGAGGTCGCCTACCTCAGCCAGATCATCGCGGACCAGCTCGGACTCGACGGACAGGTCGCCCGCCGCTGCGGATTCCTGCACGACATCGGCAAGGCGATGGACCACGAGATGGAGGGCGGGCATCCGGCGATCGGCATGGAGTTCGCCCGCAAGTACGGCGAGAAGTCCGAGGCGGTCCTGAACGCGATCGGCGGTCACCACGGCGACATCCCCGCGACCACGCCCTACACGCCGATCGTGATGGCGGCGGACGCGGTCTCCGGCGCCCGCCCCGGCGCCCGCCGCGAGTCGATGGAGCTCTACATCAAGCGGCTCGAGCAGCTCGAGTCGATCGCCCGCGAGCAGCCCTTCGTCGAGGAGGCGCACGCGATCCAGGCGGGTCGCGAGGTGCGGGTCATCGTCGACGCGAGGCAGGCGGACGACGTGCAGACCTTCGCGATCGCCACCGCGATCGCCAAGCGGGTCGAGGAGGAGATGACCTTCCCCGGCGAGATCAAGGTGACCGTGCTCCGCGAGGTCCGCGCCGAGGCGACCGCTCGCTAGCCGCGGTCCCCTGCGGGGAGCGACGGATCGGTCAGGACCCCGCCTGCGAGAGGAACTCGGGCAGCGGTCTGGCGCGACCCTCGCGGTCGAGGCACGCGAGCGTCGTCTCCGCCGTCGCGAGGAGCTCGCTCCCGCGGCGCAGCTCGTAGGCGTGCTCGATCTTCACGTGCCCGAGCGAGGTGATCCGCGTCGCGAGCGAGAGCAGGTCGTCGTAGCGGGCGGGCTTCTTGTAGCGGACCTCGAGCCGCACCACGGCGAGGAGGATCCCCTCCGCCTCGAGGTCGCGGTAGCTCCGCCCGCTTGCGCGGAGGAGCTCGGTGCGACCCATCTCGAACCACGGCGGGTACGCGCTGTGGTGCGCGACGCCCATCGGGTCGCACTCGGCATAGCGCACGCGGATCTCGATGACGCCCTGCGAACCTGGCTGCATGCGGGCAGCGTATTCGATCGAGCCGCGCGGTCAGTACTGCTCGGCCTCGGCGCTCCTCGGCGCGAGCATGCCGCTCTCGGCGACCGCCACGCCGGCGGCGATCCCGACCACGACGAGGACGAGCGTGATCCGAAGCAGCGAGCCGACCGCGCCACGCGCCGGCATCGGCGCCGCGAGCGCGACGAGCGCGAGCGGCATCGCGAGGAAGCACCAGGGCGCAACCGGCGAGTCGTCGTACGCCCATCCGAGCACCGCCGCCATGCCGAGGGTCCCCGCCGCCACCGCGACGCCCGCCGCGCCGAGCGATCGGCGACCACGGAGCGAGAGGACCGCCGCCGCCATCGAGAGCGCCGCGATCGCGCCGAGCGGCACCGCGAGCTTCGCGAAGCCCGAGGCGAGCACGACTCCCGAGAGTCCCGACGCCGCGAGCCACAGGCAGGTCCCCTGCACCCAGCCCGGGACCGCGGCTGGCGACGACTGCAAGGCGCCATCGACCTCGCGGCCGATCGCCCGCCGCGACGACGCTGCAAGCCACGCCGGCACCGCCGCGGCGAGCAGGACGATCATGCGTCCCCTCGCGTCCTCGAATCCCGGCGCCTTGAGGAGGAGCATCGCGGCGAGCCCGATCACGATCGCGACCGCCGACCTCATCGCGACCGCCGGCGCCCTCGGCGCGAGCCGGTCGAGCATGAGCCCGACCGCCGCCGCCCCGACGCCGGCACCGCACGCGGCGACCCACAGCCACTGCCACTTCTGCCGCAGGCTCCAGATCGCCTCGCCCTCCTGCGCCCAGAGCGCGACGGCGAGCGTCGTCGGCACCGCGATGGCAAGTCCGGCGCCGATCCCCGACCGACCCTCGTCGCGACGCCAGATCCTCGTGCCGACCGCGAGCGGCACGAGCCCCGCCGCCATCGGCAGCATCACGCCCTTCATCACGATCTCGCCTGGACTCACGCGATCACCTCCGATCTCGACCTCGGAACGACGAGGAGCGTGCCGCTCGGGCACGCTCCTCGTGGATCGACCGATCCGAGCCGGTCTCAGGACTTGATGCCCTCGAGACCGACCACGACCATCACCTCGTCGCCGATCGAGCCCTGCTCGACGCCGTAGGTCATCCCGAAGTCGCTCCGCTTGATCGTGAAGGCGGCCTCGAAGCCGATGAGCTCCTTGCCGCGGGCGGAGGAGGCGCCGGTGAACTCGACCATCGCGGTGACCGGCTTGGTCACGCCGAGGAGGGTGAGGTCGCCATCGACCTTCCACATGGCGCCGCCGGCGGGCGACGCCTTGGTGCTCTTGAAGGTCATCTCCGGAAACTCCTTCATGTTGAAGAAGTCCGGGCTCTTGAGGTGGTTGTTGAGGTTGTCGTTCCCGGTGTGCACGCCGGCGATCGGGATCTTGATGTCGAACTCGAGCGAGCCGGCGCCCTCGGGAACGTACTTCATGGTGCCGTCCACGAGCTCGAAGCGGCCCCAGAACCTGCCCGCGCCGAGATGCTGCACGCGGAAGTGAGCGTTCGAGTGGACGTCGTCCACCGCGTAGGTGCCCGCGGCGGTCGCGGGGATCGTCGAGGTCGCGGCGGCGCTGCCGACGGCGGGAGTCGATCCAGCGGCCGGGCGGGCCCCACCGGTCGGGGCTCCCTGCCGAGGCGCGAGGGCGAGAGCGACGGGAATCGAGAGGGCGAGGGCGACGAACGCGGTGGAACGCATGGGGGACTCCGAGGATCGAGAGGGTGATCGCCGACGACGCGTCGGCCGGAAGTCCCCGTTGTACGGGATCGCGGAGGCGTTGGATGCACCGGGCGACGGCAACCTGCTCGTCGTCTCGGCCCGCCGCCTGACGCCGGAGTCGATCTGCTCGTCGGGGAGGACCTACGCCGCCCGTCGCCGTGGCGCCGCCGCCGCGACGCGCTCGACGAGCACCGATGGCACCTCGCCGAGCGGCAGCGGCAGCTCGCCCTCCCACGACTCCGGGAGCATGGCGGCCTGCAGGCGATCGACGACCACCGACCAGTCGAGGCTCTCCCGCGCGTAGAGCAGCGCCGACTCGCCCATCCAGCGGAGCCTCGCGGGATCCTCGAGTGCCTCGATCAGCGAGTCCGCGAGCGACTCGACGGTGCGCCTCGGCGCGATGAGACCGGTCACGCCGTCGATGACGATGTCGGGAATCGCCCACTCGCGGAAGCCGACGATGGGCAGGGCGAAGTGCGCCGCCTCGCTGTACACGAGTCCCCACGTCTCGCAGCGCGACGGCACGCAGAAGACCGACGCCGAGCGGAACAGCTCCTCGAGCTCGCTGCCGACCGCGAAGGGGATCTGCCGCACGCCCGGCGCGGCGATCTCCCGGTCGCGCACCCCGACGATCACCAGCTCCGAGTCCGGCAGCGCATCGCGGACGAGGGAGAACGCCCGGAGAAGCTCCGGGCCGCCCTTCCGCTCCCAGTCCCGACCGACGAAGAGGATCCGCCGCGTGCGGTAGCGACCTTCATGGGTCACCGGACGACGGCTCGGGCGGAGGAATGGTCCGCAGCCGATGGCGGTCACCCGAGAACGCGGGATGCCGTAGTCCTCCTCGAACGCCTCGCCGACGAAGTTGCCGAAGGCGATGGTCCCGTCCACGGCTCGGTTCTTCTCCTCCTGCAGGCGCATCGCCCGCTCGACCACCGCAGGATCGTCGCCCACGTGACCAAACGCCTGCCTCTCATAGGCGAGCCGAGCCGGAAGGTCCTGCAGGAGGAAGCGGCGGATCGGCAGGCGTTCATCGATCTCGGGATAGATGAACACGTAGAGCGCCGCGGATCCCTCGGGAAGGCGGTGAAGCGCCCGACCCACTGCTCCGCGCCGCTCGTCGCTCCACGCGTCGCGGCGACGCAGCAGGCCCGTCTCGAGGAGCCTTGCCATCCAACGCCCGGGCGGCGTCCGCAGGAAGAGCGGCAGCCTCGCGTGCCGCGAGATCGCGCCCTCGAGCATGTCTCGCTCGCGAAGACCGTCCACCAAGCGCCTGGTGATGCCGCTGTTGGTCCAGCGGCTCCATGGCGAGTCGGGGGCGACGTAGAAGATCTTCTGATGCAGCATGACCCACCGTGGTCAGAGCGACCCCGATGGATCGGTCCGCGACGAGCGTCGGTCCAGAGGGATGGAAGTGAATCCCGGATTCGACGCGCCTCCCCGGACGGGAGCGCGAGGTCCGAGAGCCCGCGGAGCGGCTTCGGGCGAGCCAGCACGCGTCGGTCAGGACTGCGGCGTCGGGCACGGACCCCACTGCCCCATCAGGATCGCCTGGTCGGCGCCATCGGTGGTGCCGTCGCCGTTGAGGTCGGATGCCCCAGGCTTGCCCCAGTTGCCGAGCAGGATGCCGAGGTCGGCGCCGTCCACCTTGCCGTCGCCGTTGAGGTCGGCGGCGCAGGCAAGAAGCGCCCTCGAGGACGGTGCCTCGGCGAGCGAGTTGCTGAGGAGGGCGAAGAGGACGAACGCGTGCATGGGCATCTCCCGGGGTGAAGGCACGCTCGGAGGGTGGCGTATGAGGCAGAGCCTAGAACACGAACGGGCTCTCGCCGATGGTCGACCTCGAGGTTTCCGATGATTTGGGTGCTCGGCGGTCTGCGAGGACCCACCAACCCTCTCGGCGGCGGCTCTCCTCGGAGGCTCCCGAGGTCTGCACGGGACCCCGAGGTCCGAGATGCCCCGCGGCGACCGCTCAGCGACCCTCGGTCCTCGCCCGCGACGCCGCGTCGATCATCGACTGCATCGCCCGCGCGGCGTCCCCGCGGGGTCCCGCGAGCCGCGCCGCCTGGTCGTCGGCGTGGTAGCTCGACCGCACCAGCGGACCGCTCTCGACGACCTTGAAGCCCTTCGCGAGCCCGGCGATGCGGTATCGCTCGAACTCCTCGGGGTGCACCCAGCGGGAGATCGGCAGGTGGTTCCGCGTCGGCTGGAGGTACTGCCCGATCGTCATCACGTCCGCGTCGCTCGTGCGGCGCACGTCGTCGAGGAGCTGGTGCACCTCCTCCTCGTGCTCTCCGATCCCCACCATGATCCCGGTCTTGGCGACGAGCCCGCCCGCCTTGATCTGGGCGAGCACCGCGAGGCTCCGCTCGTAGCGTGCCTGCGGACGCACCGCCGGATGCATGCGCCGCACCGTCTCCATGTTGTGGGCGAGGATCTCCGGTCGCGCGTCGATCACCTTCTGGAGCGCCCGCTCGTCGCCGCAGAAGTCCCCGACGAGGACCTCGACCGACATCTCCGGGCACGCCTCGTGCACCCGCTCGATCGTCTCCGCCCAGATCGCGGCACCGCCGTCGGGCAGCTCGTCGCGGTTGACCGAGGTGATCACGACGTGCCGGAGCCCCACGAGCTTGAGGCTCGCGGCGACGCGGCGCGGCTCGTCGAGGTCGAGCTCGGCGGGCCGCCCGGTCTTCACGTTGCAGAAGCCGCAGCTCCGCGTGCAGGTGTCGCCGAGGATCATGATCGTCGCGGCGCCGCGGGCCCAGCACTCGCCGATGTTGGGGCAGCTTGCCTCCTCGCAGACGGTGTGGAGGCGGTGCTCGTCGATGATCGACTTCATCCGCCGGTAGCCGTCGCCGCCGGGCATCCGGGCGCGGAGCCAGTCGGGCTTCCGACCGATCCGGAGGGTCTGCGCCTCCTTCTCGAGGTTGTTGAGGACGAAGCCGGTGAGGCTGACCGCCGCCGGGCCGACGCTTCGGGCAGTGTCGCCGCCCAAGGGCCGAGGATGCCGCGCGAGCGTCCTCGCGAGCGGCGAGTTCGGGGCGGGTTCGGGGGAGGGCGTGGTCATGGCGTGGTCATGGCGTGGTCATGGCGATGCAGCCGAAGCGATGAGCGTAGCCGGGTCGGGCGTCGCGGCGACCACGCGGTGGTTCGCTCGTCGGCTCGTCGTGGATGAAGACGTCCACCCCCCGGGGGCGCGTCCGGCTTCGAGGTGCGGCGTGCCTTCGACCCGGCGATCCGGCGCCCCCCGCTCCCGACTCCCGTGAGGGTCCCGGAACCGGCGTGCAGCGGGTCGTTCCGGCGTCGAACCCAGCCGAGGCGGCTTCCGAGCACGAGGGTGCCATGACGATGTCGCGCGAACTCGCGACGCGGGACCGCCACCGAACCGCCGCCGTGGCATGCTCCCGGGGTCGTCGCATGCGACCCGCTTGGATCGGGTCGCGACGACCTTCATCGAACGAGCGGTCGCGCTCTCGAGCTCGGATGCGGAACATCACGACCACGAGGGACCAGACCAGTTCGGACCAGATCAACTCGGACCAGACCAGATCGGACAGGACCAACTCGGACAAGACCATGACAGACCTCGACTCGAACCCGAACCTTGGGGACTCCGCCGCCCAGAAGCGCCGCCGAGGTCGACTGACCTGCTACGCCGTCGCGGCCGCGTCGGCGAGCCTCGGCGCCGCGGAGGTCGATGCCGCGATCATCTCCTCCACGGCCGTGGGCTGGCTTGGCGGGACCAACACCGTGGGCGGCGCGATCTCCGCCACTCCCTCCATCTCCGATCGGACCACCTTCGGCGACGCGCGTCTGGACGCGGCGTTGTATGGTCGCGTCTTCCAGGGCAGCGTCGGCGCCTTTCCGCTCGCTCGGTTTGCGGTGATGGTCGGCAGGGTGGGTGGCGCGGAGTTCATGCGGAATCGGCTTGCCACGGGCGCCGCCGTGGGCATCTCGACGACGGTGACCTTTCACATGACCGTGCCCTGTGCGGCGAGCGTCGCGGCCACGAATGGTCCCTTCCAGCGCTACCACGGAGGAGCCGGCTACCCCTGGTCGCTCGCCCCGGGCACCGGCGCCGCCTCGGTCCGTGGCTATCTCGGGTTCCGCATTCCAGACGGCGCGTCTGGCTTCTACTTCGGATGGTTCGACGTCACGGTCAGCCGTGACGGAACCGGTCACGCGGGCGGCACCGTCGGACCCGCCACCTTTCAGCCCGTCGGGACGCCAAGCTACTTCTCGCTGACGATCCACGCCTGGGCGTACGACGACACCGGCGCCGCGATCCTCGCCGGGCAGACGTCGGCGGTTCCCGGCGGGGCGGGTCTTGCGGCGCTCGCGGTGGGCGCGTCGGGTCTGCGCCGACGGCGCCGGACTCGCTGAGGACCTCGCGCGGTTCGACGGCCCGCGGGCGGGCGTCTCGCGATGATCGCTCGCTGCGGTCGGCGGGCGGCGCGGTCGCGTCACGCGGTGATCGCCCGCGGCGCTCGGCGGACCGGCGCGGTGTGGACCCGGTGGACCCGGTGGACCCGGTGGACCCAGTGGACCCAATGGACATCGGAGCACCGCAGGATGGTCTGCGGATGCGTTCGATTGGAGCGTCTCGGAAGGCGAGGAGGGTAGCCGGGACGATTGGGCCCAAACGCCGCCGAGCGCGGATTGCATCTCCCTGGATTCATCGAACTCCTGTGCCGACGGCTCGCAGCAGCCTGCTAGGTCAGCGGCTGCTCGTGCAGCGCATGCCACGGCACCAGATCGACGCCGTTTCGCGTCTGCGGATCGTCGCCTGCATAGACCACCATCGCGCGACACGATTGGCCGGTCTCGGTCAGCAGCGATGCGACGCGACGAGCGCCATCGAACAGCGAGGTCGACGCCGTCATCGCCGCCTTCGCCTCGACGACCGTGCGACCTGCGCGGCCGTCGACCACCAGATCCGCCTCGACCGCGTCGCGATCGCGGTAGTGCGAGAGTCCTCCGACCTCGCCGAGATTGGTCCGGTGCTTGAGGATCTCCGTCGCGACCCAGGTCTCGAAGATTGCGCCCCTCAGCGGATGGCTTCGGAGCTGCTCGACGCTTCGAATCCCGAGGAGCCAGCACGCGACGCCGGTGTCGACGAAGTGGAGCTTCGCCATCTTGACGAGGCGCTTCCGCAGGTTCGAGTGGAACGCCGGCAGGCGGACCACGAGGAAGCTCGCTTCGAGCACGCTCAGCCACGCCTTGGCGGTCGGCTGGGAGATGCCTGCATCCGAAGCGAGCGCCGAGAGATTGAGGAGTTGCCCCGTCCGGCCCGCGCACAGTTCGACGAACCGCTGGAAGGCGACCAGGTCGCCGATGTTCGCGATCGATCGGACATCGCGCTCGAGGTAGGTGGCGACGTAGGAACGCACCCAGTCGCTCGGATCGAGCTGGCGATCGAGGATGCGCGGATAGCCGCCCGCGAGCATCGCCTCGTCGGCGGTTCGCGGATGCTCCGGAAAGCGGATCGCCTCGCTTCGGGCGAGCGGCAGCAGGTGCAGCACGGCGGTCCGCCCCGCCAGCGACTGACCCACCGACTCGACGAGCGAGAGGTTCTGCGAGCCGGTCAGGATCCAGCGACCTGGCGAAGGATCAGCGTCGATGAGTCCTTGCAGATAGGACGGCAGGTGCGGCGCTCGCTGCACTTCGTCGAGAATCGCTCCCTGCGGGAATCTTGCGAGAAAGGCGCGGG
>VGXO01000015.1 GCA_016873275.1 Phycisphaerae bacterium | reverse complement strand
TCGTGGACAGGCATCGAATCTGAGAGCAGGCGGGTCTCGGGGGTCGATCGCGGGGGTCGATCGCGGGGGTCGATCGCGGACAGGCATCGATCTAGGGGCAATCGCGGGGGGCAATCGCGGACAGGCATCGCAGGGCGGGCATCACAGGGCGTGGCGGGACTCTGGAGGGGAGCGTGGACGATCCGACGGCTTACGTGCTCTGCCCGCGGCTCCGCGCGCGGCTCCGCGCGCCGCGCGGGGCGGGCAGCCCTCCGCTCGACGCTCGCCTTCGATCCGCTCGCGACGCTCGCGACGCTCGCGACGCTCGCGACGCTCGCGACGCCCGTGAGACGGCGTCCCGACCTCGCGGTGCTCGGTCGGGGAGCCCGGGGCGCGGGCGATACACTCCGCCCCTCGCTCCGCCCCACGACTCCTCCGCCGGCGATGCCGCCCGCCGTCCTCCGCGACCGGATCCGCGCTCGATGCTGCCGCAGTTCGTGACCATCCCGCTGGCGCTCCTCGCGGCGGGGGGGTGCGTCGCGGGCATCGCCTACTGGAGCGTGGTCGCGTGGCGGGTCCGGCGGATGCTGCCCAAGGTCCCCCGGATCGAGGACTCGCTCTCCGCCCGCAGCGACGATGCCGGCAAGGTCAGCGTGGTGGTGCCCGCCCACGACGAGGAGCGGGTCATCGCGGAGTGCGCGAGGGCGCTCCTTGCCCAGGATCATCCCGACCTCGAGGTGATCATCGTGCTCGACCGCTGCACCGACCGGACCGCGGCGATCCTCCGCGAGACCGCCGGCGGCGATCCGCGGCTCCGCATCATCGAGAACGACCACTGCCCGCCGGACTGGGCGGGCAAGTGCCACGCCGCGTCGGTCGGGGCGAGGGCGGCGCGCGGCGAGTGGCTCCTCTTCAGCGACGCCGACGTCAAGTTCGATCCGCGGCTCGTGCGGGCGTCGGTCGCGACCTCGCGTCGGCTCGGATGCGGTCTGCTGAGCCTCGTGGGTCGCCTCGAGGCGGGCGCGTGGTTCGAGCGGGTGCTGCAGCCGCCGGCGGCGGTCGGCCTCCTCCGCATCTATCCCCTCGACCGCGCGAACCGCGAGCAGAACCCGCGGGCGTTCGCGAACGGGCAGTTCATGCTCTTCCGCCGCGACGTCTACGAGTCGATCGGCGGTCACGCCGCGGTGCACGACGACCTGCTCGAGGACCTCGCCTTCGCCCGTCGCGTGCGGGACTCGGGCGGTCGCATCGGCGTCGCGACCGCGAAGGACCTCATGGGCGTGAGCATGTACGCCTCCTTCGACGCGATGCGCCGCGGCTGGCGGCGGATCTTCATCGAGGCGTGCGACCGCTCGCCCCGCAAGATGCTCCGCTACGGGATCCGCACCGCCGGATCGGCGCTCCTGCCGCTCGCGATCCTCGCGGCGGTGCTCCTCGGGCTGCATGCGGCGAGCCGCGGCGAGGTCCCGCAGGCGACGGGGCTCCTCGCGGTCGCCGCCGCCGCGACCATCGCCCAGACCGCGGCGCTCGTCGGGATCTACCGCTCGATGTCGATGCCGCTCACCGCGGTGCCCTGCTTCGCGATCGGCTCCCTCATCCTCGCGAACGAGCTCCGCCGCGGCGCGAAGGACCTCTGGAACCGACGACCCGTGCGCTGGGGCGGCCGCGCGTACGTGCTCGAGCCGAACCTCGAGTAGCCCGATCCGGCGTCCCGGCGCCACCGACCAATCCGACCATGAAGATCCTCCTCACCAACGACGACGGCATCCACGCTCCCGGCATCATCTCGCTCCATCGGGCGATCGCCGACCTCGGCGAGGTCACGGTGGTCGCGCCCTCGACGGTCCAGTCCGCGGCGGGGCACGGGATCACCTTCCACTCGCCGCTGATGTGCCGCCACGTGCGGGTCACCGACTCGATGCATGGCTGGTCGGTCGATGGTCGTCCGGCGGACTGCACGAAGGTGGCGCTGCGGAGCCTCTGGCAGGAGCTCCACGGCAAGGGCTCGCGACCGGACGTCACGATCAGCGGCATGAACGTCGGCGCGAACGTCGGCATCAACGTCATCTACTCGGGCACCGTCGCGGCGGCGGTCGAGAGCGCCTTCCTCGGCGTGCCCGCGATCGCGGTGAGCCTGCACATCGGCGACCCGCCGCGGACCCGCTTCGATCGCGCCGCCGAGATCGCCCGGAAGGCGATCGACCGGGTGCTCGAGCGACCGCTCGAGCCGCACGCGGTGATCAACGTCAACGTGCCCTGCACCGAGCGCGACGACCTCCCGATGCCGCCGATGCGGGTGGTGCCGATGAACACCGCGCCCGGGATCGACGCCTACGAGAAGCGGACGAGTCCCGGCGGGCAGGTGTACTACTGGCCCGCCGGCAACGGCATGGAGTTCACCCACACCGCCGAGGACACCGACGTCGAGGCGCTCCTCGACCGCGCGGTGACGATCACGCCGCTCTCCTTCGACCTCACCGACCACGTCCGACTGCAGGGGTGGCGCGATCGCCTCCGCTGAGTGGCGCGGTCAGTCCCGCATCACGAGGCGGATGCGGTAGACGTAGACCTGCCCCTCGCCGAGGCGCTTGAGCAGCTCGCCCCGCGCCCGCCACCGGTAGAGCGAGTCGAGGATCGGACCATCGACCTGCTCGAAGCCGGTCGAGGCGATCATCCTTGCCTGCACCACCTTGCCGGTGCGGTCGAACCGCATCTCGACGATCGGGCTCATCGGGCGGGTGGTGAGCTGCGTGAGCAGCGGAAGCCTCGGCTTGCGGGTCTCGATCTCGAGACCACGCATGGCGAGCGGCTTGCCGGCACGCCAGTTCTCCGGCGGCACGTCGACCACCGAGAACGCGTCCGACTCGCGCTTCGCCGACTCGCCCGCCTGCGGCGGCGCCGGTCGCTGCGGACCCGGCGCGGGGGTCTCCGGCGAGCCGCTCGGCGCACCACCCTCGGGTCTCGGCTCGGAGGGCGTCGCCGGCGCCTCAGGCCGAGGAGTCGGCTGCGGCTGCGGGGTCTCGGAGGGACGAGGAGACGGCTCCGTCGTCGGCGTAGGCGTCGGCTCTGGCGCTGGCACCGTCGATGGGACGGGGCTCGGCTGCGGAGGTTCTGGCTTGGGCGACTCGCTCGGCGGAGGCGCCGCGGGGGTCGGCTCGTCGGTCGGATCGGTCGCCGGATCCGGCGCCGGGTGATCGACCGGCTTCGGCGCCTTGGGGTCATCGACCGGCGGCGGCTCCTCCTGCGGCGTGCCCGCGGGCGGCTCGCCGGCGCCGGGAGGAAGCGCATCGGGCGAGTCGGCGCTCGGAAGATCGGGCCCGGCGGGCGTCGGCGCCTGCGGACCGGTCGGCGGCGCCGGCGTCGATCGCGGATCGGCAGGCGCCTCCTCCGGTCGGCGACCCGTCGAGGTCTCCGCGCCCGCGGGCGTCGTCTCGACGGGCGTCTCCGGCGCGCCCTGGGCCGCGGTCGCCTGCTCGCTCGCGGGCGTGGGGGGCGGACTCGCGGCGGACTGCGGCGACGGCTCCGCGCCGGGCGGCATCGGCTCGGCGTCCACCTCGCCCTGCGGCGTGAACGAGGCGCCCATGGTGCCCTCGGCGCCGCCCGCCTCGTCGTCGCGGAACGCCGCCTGCTCGAAGTCCGCGAGCTTCGCGAGGTGCTCCTCGTACTCCGCGTAGCCGATCCAGTTGAGGGTGACCGCGTCCGACTGCTCGATGCCGAGCGGCACCTCGGGCTCCTTCGGCGCGTCCGGATCCTGCTTCTCCTCGGACTCGGTCTCGGGCGGCAGGTCGGCGACGAGCGCCCGCGCCTCCGCGGGGGACATCGACCACTCGAGGACCGGCATGAAGATCAGCGCATGCAGGAGGAGCGACGCGGCGATGCCGACCACGATCGGCCAGTTCGGGAGGAGGTCCTCCTCGAGCGGGTCACGGCTCGGATCGGGGATCGCGGCGAGGGAACTCATGGAGGGGCGATGCTAGGAACCGCGACGTCGACCGCTCAGGGCGTGGGCGTCGCGGGCGGCACCGGCGAGGTCGGAACCGTCGCCGCAGGCACCGCCGCCGCGTCGCCCCGGCGGTCCATGGGGCGACCTACCAGGTTGATCGGGATCCCCTCCTGCTTCAGGCGGTCCCACAGGTCCTGGAGCAGGGGCGCGCGATCGATCGTCCCGGCGCCGTCGGCGATGGCGAGGTAGAGGACCGTCGTCGGATCCTTCTGCCGCGACTCGATGATCCGCGGCATCGCGAGGTCGATGGTGGTCTCCTCGCGGTCGATGAAGAGGCGCCCCTCGAGGTCGATCGAGAGCGTCACCGCCGGCGCCGGCGTCGCGGGACGACCGGAGACGTACTGGCGAAGCTCGATGGGCAGCAGGTCCACCCGCACCATCAGCACCATCGAGTAGATGAAGAAGGTGATGAGGAGGAAGATCACGTCGATCATCGGCGTGATCTCGATGCGGACCTCCTGCGTCGGTCGGCGGATGCGGAGCATCGCGGATCAGGCGTCGTCGCCGTCGTCGGGGGGCGGGGCGCCCTCGGACCCGGAGTCGGTCTCGGTCTCGGTCTCGGGCTCGGGCTCGGGGGTCGCCGCGTCCGGCGCGTCGGCGGCGGACTCCGCGGCGCTCGCGGCGCCCTCGCCGCCGCCGAGCTCCTTCGCGATGGTGGCGCTGCCGATCAGGCGGTCGCCCTCGCGGACCCGCACGAGGCGGACGCCCTGCGTCGCGCGACCGATGCGGGAGATCGACGCCGCGGTGATGCGGACGACCATGCCGCCCTCGCTCATGAGGAGGACGCCGTCGCCGTCGCGGACGCAGCGCACCGCCACGACCCGACCGTTGCGGGTGGTGGTGCGGATGTCGATGCGGCCCTTGCCGGCGCGGCTCTGCGGGCGCTCGGTGCCGTCCTCGCTGCGGACGAGGTACTCCCCGAGCGCGGTGCGCTTCCCATAGCCGTGCGCGGTGACGGTGAGCAGGTCGCCGCCCTCGTCGCAGCGGACGAGCCCGACGAGCTCGTCGCCCTCGCGGAGGTCCATGCCCCGCACGCCGGCGGCGCTTCGACCCATCACGCGGGCATCGTTCTCGTCGAAGCGGATCGCCATGCCGGTGGCGCTGGCGAGGAGCACCTGGTCGCTGCCCGAGGTCAGCACCACGTCGATCAGGCGGTCGTCCTCCTGCAGGCCGATCGCGATGATGCCGCCGCGGTTGACGTTGCGGTAGTCCTTCAGGGCGCTCCGCTTCACGCGGCCCTTGGCGGTCGCGAAGAAGAGGAAGTTCTCGCCGCGCTCGAAGTCGCCGACCGGCAGGAACGCCCGGATCGTCTCGCCCTCGCGGAGCTCGAGCAGGTTCACGATCGCGCGACCGCGGCTGGTGCGGCTCAGCTCGGGGAGCTGGTAGACCTTCATGCGGAACACGCGGCCGGTGTTCGTGAAGCAGAGCAGGTCGTCGTGCGAGGAGCAGACGAGCAGGTGCTCGATGAAGTCGTCCTCGTGGACCTCGCCGCCCTTGATGCCGGTGCCGCCGCGACCCTGCGTGCGGTAGGTGTCGAGCGGGAGCCGCTTGATGTAGCCCGCGTGGCTCACCGAGACCGCCACCGGATGCTCGGGGATGAGGTCGCCGATGACGTAGTCCTCGGCCTCCACGTCCTCGATCGCGGTGCGCCGCTCGTCGCCGAAGCGTCGGCCGATGTCCTCCGCGTCCGCCCGCACGATCGCGAGGAGCGCCCGCGGATCGGCGAGGATCGCCTCGAGCCGGGCGATCTCCGCGGTGAGCTCGGCGAGCTCCTTCACGAGCTTGGCGATCTCGAGCCCGGTGAGCTGGATGAGCCGGAGCGCGCCGATCGCCTCGGCCTGCGGCTTGGTGAGGGCGATGCCGTCGCCCGCCTGCGCCCGCTCGAGGAGCCGCGGGGGCACCTCGCTCCGCCGCGGATGGTCCGCGGGGATGCGGAAGCGGAGCCGCATCAGCTTCTCGATCGCCTCCTCGCGGGACTCGCTCGCGCGGATCGTGGCGATGACCTCGTCGAGGTCGAGCACCGCGAGCACGAGCCCCTCGAGCCGGTGCGCCTGCTGCCGCGCCTGCCGCAGCTGGAACTCCGTCCGCCGGCGGATGACCTCGCGGCGGTGCTCCACGTAGCTCTGCAGCAGCTGCTTGAACGACAGCGTCCGCGGCTGGCTGTTGACCAGCGCGATGTTGATGATCGAGAAGGTGTCCTGGAGCGGCGTGAACTCGTAGAGCTGCCGCTCGACGACCTCCGGGTCGCCGCCCCGCTTGAGGATCACGAGGATCCGCGTCGCCGCGTCGCGACCGGAGTGGTTGCGGACCTCCGCGATGTCGGGGATCCGACCGTTCTTCGCCGCGGCGACGATCTTCTCGATGAGGTTCGACTGGTCGACCTGGTAGGGGATCTCGTCGATGATGATCGCGTCGCGACCGCCGATCTTGTCGCGGTGGACGCGGCCGCGCACCACCACGCGACCTCGACCGGTCGCGTACGCCTCGGCGATGCCGCGGCGACCCATGATCCGCCCGCCGGTGGGGAAGTCGGGCCCGGGCACGATCTCGAGGAGCTTGTCGAGCCCGAGGGTCGGCTCGTCGATCAGCGCGACGATCGCGCGGGCGATCTCGCCCGCGTTGTGCGGCGGGATCGAGCTCGCCATGCCGACCGCGATGCCGCTCGAGCCGTTGCAGAGGAGGTTCGGGAAGCGGCCGGGCAGGACGGTCGGCTCCTCGAGCCGCTCGTCGTAGTTCGCCTTGAAGTCGACCGTCTCCTGGTCGAGGTCCTCGAGCATCGCCGTCGCGACGGCGGTCATGCGGGCCTCGGTGTACCGCATCGCCGCGGGCGGATCGCCCTCGATCGAGCCGAAGTTGCCCTGCTTGTCGACGAGGAGGTAGCGGGTCTTCCACCACTGCCCGAGGTTCACGAGCGTGGGATAGATCACGCTCTCGCCGTGGGGGTGGTAGTTGCCGGAGGTGTCGCCGGCGATCTTCGCGCACTTGATGTGCTTCCGCCCGGGCGACAGGTTGAGGTCGTTCATCGCGACGAGGATTCGTCGCTGCGATGGCTTCAGTCCGTCACGGACGTCGGGCAGCGCCCGGTCCATGATGGTGCTCATCGCGTAGGTGAGGTAGCTGTCGTGGAGCTCGCGGTCGATCTCGAGGTCCACCACGCGGTCCCGCGGCGCCTCGGGGGCGGCGGGCGGGGCGTTCGGATCGGGCGGGCGAGTCTCGGCCATGAGGCGGGTCGGTCTCTCGAAGGGGAGGCGGCGCGAGGTCCCGCCGGGTCATCCGCGGGCTCGACCGCCGCGTCCGACCGTTGGATCGCTCGAAGGGGCGGATTGTAGGGAATCGACCGCTCCAAGTCGCCTCCACGAAGGGTCGTCCGGCGACCTCCCGGGCGACCATTCCGGGCGTCGATCGCGCGGCTCAGCGGGGGCGCAGGTGCAGCAGGAACTCGAGGTTTCCCTCGCCCGCGCGACCCTTGCCGCTCTTGCCGCCGCGGATCGGCGACTCGACCGCGTCGACGAGCGCGAACCCGAGCGCCGGAAGCGTCGGCTCGAGCCGCGCGACCATCGTCCGGGCGACCTCGTCGGCGAGGCGACCGCGGTCGAGGAGGTGCTTCTCCTCGGGCAGGAGCTCGTAGTGCGGCTTCACGAGGGTCACGACCTCGCCGCCCGGGCGGACCCACCGCCGCGCTGCCGGCAGGGCGAGCCGCTGCGGCGTCCAGCCGAGGTCGATGACGACGAGGTCGACGCCTCCCTCGGGCGGCGGCGCATGCAGGGCGTTGGTCCGCTCCTTGACCGTGACCCGCGGATCGTTGCGGAGCCGCCACGCGAGCACGCCGTAGGCGACGTCGAGGGCGATCACGGTGCGCGCCCCGCGGCGGAGCAGGCAGTCGGTGAAGCCGCCCACGTTGCAGCCGAGGTCGGCGCAGGATCGGTCGGCGACCACGATCCCGAAGCGCTCGAGCGAGGCGTCGAGCTTCGCGAACGCCCGCGAGGCGACCGCGGGCTCCGGCGAGGAGCGCTCGGTCGGGTGGTCCATCTCAGCGGGCGCCGAGGGCGGCGAGCGCCTCCGGGCTGCCTCCGGCGCGCGGCACGCCGACCACCGCGATCGCGTGGCGGTCCGCCGCCGCGAGGACCGCGGGCTTGTCGAGCAGGATGACGCGACCGGCGCCGAGGGCGAGGCAGCCGGCGCCTGCCCGCGCGAGGTTCTCGATGGTCGCGACGCCGACGGTCGGCACGTCGGCGCGGAGGTCGTGATCGTCGCGGGCGGTCTTGAGGAGCGTCCATCCGCGGAAGCGGGAGAGCTCGCCCGCCCGCGCGATCAGCGCGTCGGTGCCCTCGACCGCCTCGACGGCGATCACGTCGCCCGCCCGCACGGCGATCGCCTGACCCACGTCGAGCGCCGCGATCTGATGCAGGATCGGCCAGCCGAAGGAGACCTCGCCCCACTGGCGGTCGGTCGGGCGGACCGCGTTCATCACGCCCTCGGTCGAGAGCTGGTCGGGGATGAAGCGGGTCGAGTCGATCAACCGGACGCCTCCTCGGAGAAGCTCCTCCGCGACCGCCGCGAGGAGCCGCGACGAGCGGTTGTCCTTGCCTCGAACTCGACGGTACCAGAACCACGCGCCGCGCAGGTCGGGCAGGTCGCGGAGGATCGCGATCGGATCGTGCATCCGTTCCTTCGACACGCGACCGACCATGATCGCGTCGCGGGCGCCCATCCGCCGCGCCGCGCGGATCCACTGCCCGATCTTCAGCGTGCCCGCGGTCGCGAAGCGGTCGCAGGCGGCGGGGAGCTCCGGATGGAACTGCCCGCGCAGGCCGATCCCGACCGCGACGCGACCTGCCGCGCGGATTCCCCGCGCGACGATCACCGGAAGGAGACCGCCGCCCGCGATCACGCCGATCGGCGCGGTGGGGTCGTCGTGCTCGCCGGGGTCCGAGGGCATCGACGGGGATTGTGCCTGAGAGGCGAGGTCGCGGCGAGGGGAGACCTCGTCGGCGCGTTCCGGGACCTTGCCGCGTCGCGGCTCGCGCGTCCTTCCCTTCTCTCGTCGCCGCCTGCCGCGCCCGCGCCGCGCGGTGCCGGATCGGCAGTCCGCGAGCAAGGACGACGGCGGTCCGGGCGCGGCGGGCGTTGCGCCGCGCGTCGTGCGGATTGGCACGCTGCTTGCCTTTCCCTCCGCCTCGCCGCGGCGCGCCGGTCGCCGCGGGACGCGACGGCCGAACGGTCGGCTCGACGCGGGAGTCCATGCCGGCGACACGGGAGGTCTCCATGAACCTCATGCACGGAACGACGGTGTCGAGCTGGGATCCCTTCCGCGACCTCGACGAGTTCTCCCGCCGCCTCGGCGGCTTCTTCGGTCGCGCGCCCGCGAAGGCGGTCGCGGACGCGGCGTCGGCGGCGCGGTGGGTGCCCGCGGTCGACATCGTGGAGTCGAAGGACGCCTACTCGATCGCGGTCGAGCTGCCCGGCATCGAGCGCGAGCAGGTCAAGGTGAGCGTCGAGGACGGCAGCCTGATCATCGAGGGCGAGCGTCGGTTCGCCTCCGAGGAGAAGGACGCGAAGGTCCACCGCGTCGAGCGGGTCTACGGGAGCTTCCGGCGGGTCTTCCGCATGCCCGAGGACGCCGAGGCGTCGAAGGTGCACGCGGAGTTCCGCGCGGGCGTGCTGCAGGTCCACCTTCCGAAGCGCCCGGAGAGCCAGCCGCGGCAGATCGAGGTGAAGGTCAACTGAGCCGGCGGACGCGTCGGGCCGGTCGGAGCGATCCGGCCGGTCCGGCGCCCGCCTACGGCGTCACCCGCTCGGGCGCGTGCTCGTGGGGCAGGTCCGGATCGGGCGGCTCCTCGACGCGTCCCATCGGAAGGAACCGCTGCGGGTCGATCTCGACCGGCGGCGCGGTCGCGAGCCAGTCGAGCACCACGATCGGATCGGGATCGATGCGGTAGAGCTCCCGCACCGCGGGCTTGATGAACCGCTCCGCGATGCCATGGTCGATCATCGCGACGAGCGGATCGAAGTAGCCCCGCTCGTTCACGATGCCGATCGGCTTGTCGTGCTCGCGGAGCTGCCGTCCGACCAAGGTCTCGAAGAACTCCTCGTAGGTGCCGAGCCCGCCCGGCAGCACGAGGAAGGCGTCGCCTCGCTCGACGAGGAGCCGCTTCCGCTCGCGCATGGTGTCCACCACGAGGAGTTCGTCGCAGCCGTCCCAGCCCTGCTCGTGGTCGAGGAGGTGCCGGGTGATCACGCCGGTCACGCGGCCGCCGCGGGCGTGCATCGCCTTCGCCATCGCTCCCATGAGCCCGATGCCGCCGCCGCCGTAGACGAGGTCGATCCGCCGCTCGGCGAGGATCTCGCCGACCCGCCGCGCGAGGTCCACGAAGTGCGGCTTCAGGTTGATCGACGAGGCGCAGTAGACGGTGAGGCTGCGGAGCATCGGCGGGAGTCTGACCGAATCGGCCCGCGCGACAAGTGGAGCCGCTCCCCTCCGTAGACTGCCCCGCATGCACGGCGGGCGTCCCATCGGCGGCGGCTCGAGGACCTGGCACGGCGATCGCGCCGCGGGAACGAGCCATGCGGGCTGAACGCTCCCGCACCGCGGACCTGCTCGCGTGGCTTGGGGTCGCGGGCATGCTCGCGGTCGCGCTCGTCCGCTCGACCTCGATGCAGGCGGCGTGGCGGTGGTTCGACGTCGATCCGATTCGCTCGCCCGGCGCCCTCGAGGCGGTGGGCGCGTCGGGGGGGATTCTCCTCGACGCGGCGCTCCTCCTCTCGGCGTCGCTGCTGCTCGCGTCGCGGGCGCTGCGGGGTCGGCGCCTCGACGGTCTCTCGCTCCTCCTCGTGGTCCTGCCGGTGCCGATCCTCGCGTGGCATGCCCGCGGAGACCTCGAGCAGGCGTGGCGCGGCGCGAGCCTTGCGGCGGGCTGGATCGGGCTCGTCGCGGCGGCGCACCTTCGAGATGATCGCCGCCTCCGCGTGCTCCTCGCGGCGGGACTCCTCGCCGCGGCGGTGCCCTGGCTCGCGCGGGCGGGCGAGCAGTGGCTCGTCGAGATCCCCGCCTCGATCGCCCACTTCGAGGCGAACCGCGCCGAGGTCCTCGCCTCCTTCGGGTGGAGCGAGGGCAGCGAGGCGGCGCTCCTCTACGAGCGGCGGCTCGCGCAGGCGGAGGCGGGGGCGTGGTTCGGGCTCGCGAACGTCTTCTCCGCGCTGCTCGCCGCGTGCGCGGTCGCGTGGATGCAGCTGACCCTCGCGACGCGCGGTCGCTCGCTCGGCGGAGGCACGGTGCTTCTTGCGGGCGTCGTCGCGCTCGCGGCGGTCGTCGGCGTCGCCATCAACGGCTCGAAGGGCGCGATCGCGGCGCTCCTCGCCGGTCTCGCCGTCGCGGCGATCGGATCGAGGAGCGGGCGGACGACGGGGGACGCGCCGCCGCGAGGATGGCGGAGCGCCGCCGGACGGATCGCGCTCCTCGGCATTCCCCTCGGGATCGCCGCGGTGCTGCTGCGGGGCCTGCTCCCCGAGGGATTCCTCGGCGAGAAGAGCATGGTGTTCCGCTGGCACTACCTCCTCGGCAGCGCGTGGACGCTGCGTGCGGAGCCGCTCCGCGGCGTGGGTCCGGCGGGCTTCCAGGAGTGGTACCTCCTCGTGAAGCCGATCCGGAGCCCCGAGGCGGTGCAGAGCGCCCACTCGCTCGTCGCCGACTCGCTCCTCGCGGTGGGCGTCGTCGGGCTCGCGTGGTTCGCGGCGCTCGCGAGGGTGCTGTGGCGCCGCGACGAGCCGGGCGGGAGCACGGGATCCGTCGCGCCGAGCCGCGGAGGCATCCTTCTCCTCGTGGTGGCGCTCGCGGCGGCGACCGCGGTCCTGTGGGCGATCGAGCCCTCCTCGCGCGGCGGGAGCGGGATGGCGCGGTGGATCGGGATCCTCCTCTTCCTGCCGACCGCGATCGTCGCGCGGTCGATCCTCGCCGCGGTCGATCCCCCGCGGCTCGCGTGGATCCTCGGCTCGGTCGCGTTCGTGCTGCTGCTGCAGGGGCAGATCGAGATGACCTTCTTCGCCCCGGGCTCGATCGCGTGGGCGATGCTCGCGGTCGGTCTCGCGGGCAGCCCGCCGGCGCCGCGGCGCGGCGACCCGACGAGGCGCTCGCGGGTGGCGGTCGTGATCGCGGGCGTGCCGGCGGCGATCGCCCTGCTCGTCCTCGCGGGACCCTTTCGCGCCGCGGTGCAGGCGGAGTCGCGGCTCGCCCTCGCGGCGGAGCCCCTCGACGAGGTCGGGCGAGCGATCGAGGAGCGTCGGGCGCCGGCGCTCGATCCGCTTGATGCCCGCCGTCGTGCCGCCGCGGGGCTCTCGGCGCTCGCGGACGAGGGCGGTCCCGCCGCGGCGCGGGCGGGATCGCTTGCCCTCGAGCAGCAGCTCGCGGTCGCCGCCGAGACGGGGACGCGGGAGGACCTTGCCGCCGCGAGGACCCGCGCGGAGGCGAACCTGGCGTTCGGTCACTCCGCGCGGCGGCTCGCCGAGCGGGCGCGGGTGCTTCTGGTCTGGCGGGCGATCGAGCCAGGCGGAGTCGACCCCCGCATGCTCGCCGAGGCGATCGCGCAGGCGCTCGTCCTCCAGCCGCAGGACGTCGGGCTCTGGATCGACCTCGGCGACGCGCGGCGCGACGCGGGCGACCTCGTCGATGCCCGCGCGGCGTGGCGCACGGCGCTCGAGCTCGACGCGGCGCTCGAGCTCGATCCGCTCGTCAGGCTCCCCGAGGCCCGTCGGCGGGAGCTCGAGGTTCGGCTCGCGGAGTAGGCGCGACCTCGCCGGTCGTGCGCCGGTAGCGCACGCCGCGGCTCGGCGGGAAGCGGCGAAGACCTTCCTCGCGGAGCCGAGGCGCGTGGTCGCGGAGATAGGAGGCAAGCGATCCGCGGTCGCGGAATCGGTAGCGGACCTCCGCGGCGAAGGCGGCGTCCGGCTCGCGGTCGAGGAGGATGACCTCGGCGTGCTCGGCGCCGCCCGCGAGCACCTCGGCGAGGTGCCCGTCGCGGAGCCACGCGATCCACTCGTCGAGGACCGCCCGGTCGTCGAACTCCGCCGTCACGGTGTAGCGGACCGGTCCGGTCGCGCTCACGAGGAGCCTTCCGTGCTCGTCGCGGCGGGCACGCCGCCCCGCGCCTCGTTGATCGCGTCGATCACCTGCGCGGCGGTGTAGGCGTCGCTCTTGAAGACCTCCCGACCGTCCGGGGCAAGCACGACGAGCAGGGGAATCGTCAGGCGACCGGACTGCCGCAGGAGGGCGTTCCCCGCCTCGTTGTTGCCGGTGAGGTCCACCTTCATCGAGACGACGCCGGGGGAGTTCATCTCGTCGGCGACGGCGGGCTGCGAGAGCACCGTCGCCTCGAGGGTCTTGCAGTTGAGGCACCACTCCGCGGTGAAGTCGAGGACCACCACCATCCCCTCGCGCTGCGCGTCGGCGAGGAGCTCGGGCGAGTAGTACGTCCACTTGATCGGTCCCTCGTCGGTCATCCGCACCGCGACGCCGAGCGAGAGCGCCGCGATCATCGCGCCGAGTCCTCCGTAGACGACCCGCGGACCGAGCCGCGGCGTGATGCGGAAGGTCCGGGCGAGAAGCAGGAATCCCGCCGAGGCGGCGACGATCCCGACCACCCACCAGTACGCCCGCGCGGGCGGGGTGGGCGGCTCGACGAGGAGCCCGCTGAGCCCGGCGCCCGCGAAGTACGCCGCCGCCGCGAGGAGCAGGAGCCCCATCACCTGCTTGATGAGGTCGCTTGCCGGACCGCTCCGCGGCATGTTCTTGACGAGCGCCGGGAACGCCGCGAGGACGAGGTAGGGAAGCGCCATGCCTGCCCCCACCGCGCCGAAGACGGCAAGCACCGTCGCGATCGAGCCGGTCACCGCCCACACCACCGCCGAGCCCATGAAGGGCGCGGTGCAGGGCGTCGAGAGCACCGCGGTCATGATCCCGAAGCCGAAGGAGCCGAGCACGGTGTCGTGCCGCGGCTCGATCATGTAGAGCGCCTGCGGCAGCCGCAGCGAGAAGAGCCCCATCATGCCGATCGCGAGCAACGCGATCACCACGCCGACCGAGATCGTGAAGACCGGCGACTGGAAGAGCTGGTTCGTCGTGGTGAAGCCGCTGATCGAGGCGACCGCCACGCCGAGCCCGAGCCAGAAGGCGATCACCCCGAGGCTCATCGCGAGCCCGAGCACGAGGCAGCGACCGCGGTTCCCCGCCGCCTGCGAGAGCGCCATGATCTTGAGCGGGATCACCGGCAGCACGCAGGGCGTGAAGTTGAGGAGGAGCCCGCCGACCGCCGCGAGGAGGAGCAGCAGCAGGAACCCCGCCCCGCGGATGTCCACCGAGAGCCGGAGCCCGAACGCGTCGAAGTCGACGACCTCCGGCGCCTTCTCGCCGGCGCGGATGCGACCGAACACCGCGGGATCGAAGGACGCGAACGCGTCGCCGGGGGCGCTGGTGGCGGCGTCGGCGGCGACGGTGATCGGCGCGCTCACGACGACCGTCGCGGGCGCGAGGCAGCTCCGGTCGTCGCACGCCTGGAAGGAGACCTCGATGGAGATCTCCGCCGGACCGGGCGGCGCGTCGGGCGCGATCACGATCGGCTGGAAGGCGACCGCGCGACCCTCGAAGACGGCGTAGCTCCGCGGTCCCTCGCCGAGGTCGGCGCTGATGAGGTGCGGGGTCGGCCACTGGGTGAACCCCGCGGGCGCCGAGAAGCCGGGAGGGACCGTCACCTTGATCTCGGTTCGGATCGCGCCCTCGAACTCGACCGCGCCCTCGAGGGTGCTGCCCTCGTTGGTCCAGAGGTGCCAGCCGGCGTCGATCGCGAGCTCGACCGCCAGCGGCAGGTCGCCGCCGCGGCGGACGGTCGAGGAGGCGGGGATCGCCCGCACCTTCACGACGTCCCGGGAGTCGCCGAACGACGCAGGGGCGGCAGGCTTCCCAAGCGCCGGGATCCCCGGGACCTGCCCGCGGAGGGCGGGGGCGGCGAGACCCCATGAAAGGACGAAGCAGAGCAGGGGAGCGAGGACGCGTCGCGGCATGGGAGGTGGGTCGGGGATCGGCGAGATCGCCCTCCGGGGCGGAACGGATCCTACGGCGATGCTCGGCGGGACCGTCGAGGTCCGGCGCGAGGTCGGCTCAGGCGCGTCATTGGGCGCGAACTCGGGAGGTTCGTTGACCGCCTTGGCGAGGTCCCGATACACTCGCGGATTCTTCGGCGGCGGTCGCCGAAGCGTCGTCGTCCTTCCTCTCCTTCGACCTTCGCCGATCCAATCCTCATGCGATGCCTCGAGCCGAGCATGATCTTCCGGGCGGCGATGGTCGGACCCAAGGCATGAAGCCTCGGGGCGGAGAGCGCGGGACCCGTTCGGCGGGTCGGCTCGCCGCGGGTTCGTGCATGGAGGCTTCCATGTCCTGACCGACCCCCAAGGGTCAGGACCGGCTCGTGCGGCGCCCTCGGCGCCGGGCGGGTCGGAGGCGACGGGCCACGGGTGCTCCACGCGGTGCGGAGCGCCGGTGGCCCTTGCGTTTCTTCCGGGACCGAGCGGCTCGGTCCCTTCGTGGTCCCCTCCGCGTCGTGACAACCTGGCGCGACAACCAAGCAGTCCACCCATGAACTCCGAAACCCTCCGCATCCTCGACTCCATCGCCCGCGACCGGAACATCGACCGGGACCTGCTCATCCGGGACCTCGAGCAGGCGATGGTGAGCGCCGCCCGCAAGCACTTCAACAGCCTCGACGCCGAGGAGTTCGGCTGCGAGATCGACCGCCTCACCGGCGCGATCACGATCTGGCGCAACCGGCTCGACGGCACCCGCGAGGACATCCCGCTCGCCACGCTCGGGCGAATCCCGGCGCAGACCGCGAAGCAGGTGATGATCCAGAAGTTCCGCGAGGACGAGCGCAACAGCCTCCTCGAGGAGTTCTCCAAGCGCCAGGGCGAGCTCGTCACCGGGACCGCCGCCCGCTACGAGGGCGGGGCGCTGGTCGTGCAGATCGACCGCGCCGAGGGCTTCATGCCCCGCTCGGAGCAGATCCCCGGCGAGCAGTTCCATCCGGGCGACCGCGTCCGCTGCCTGATCCTCGACGTCCGCGACGTCGGACCGCAGGTCAAGATCGTCCTGAGCCGCGGGCACCCCGACTTCATCCGCCGCCTCTTCGAGACCGAGGTCCCCGAGGTCGCCGAGCGGATCATCGAGATCAAGGCGATGTCCCGCGAGCCGGGCTTCCGCACCAAGGTCGCGGTGAGCTCGATCGACTCGAAGGTCGACGCGGTCGGCGCCTGCGTCGGCGTCCGCGGCAGCCGCATCCGGAACATCGTCGACGAGCTCGGCGGCGAGAAGATCGACATCGTCCGCTGGAACGAGTCGAGCCAGATCCTCATCGCGAACGCCCTGAAGCCCGCGGAGGTCGAGGAGGTCAGCCTCTGCTTCGAGCTTGGTCGCGCGACGATCATCGTCCGCGAGGACCAGCTCTCGCTCGCCATCGGTCGCCGCGGGCAGAACGTCCGCCTCGCGGCGCGGCTCACCGGCTGGGACATCGACATCCTCACCCCGCCCGAGTTCCAGAAGGGACTCGAGATCCTCGAGCAGACCGTCCGCTCGGTGGAGGGCATCACCGACGAGACGCTCGACAAGATGGGCGCGCTCGGCATGATCAGCGTGTTCGACGTCGAGGAGCTCGGCGCCGAGGTCCTCGAGCAGGAGCTCGGGATGTCCGCCGAGACCGCCGACCTGGTGGTCTCGGTCTGCTCGGAGAAGGCGAAGGAGGTCGCCGAGCAGCAGGCCCGCGAGAAGGAGGAGGCGGAGGTCCGCCGCGCCGCCGAGCAGGCGGCGACCGACGCCGTGCTCGGCGCTGGTCCCACCGACGCCGCGGCCGAGGCGGCCGCGGACGCGATCCTCGGCGGCGGTCCGGCGCCGGACGACCGCGGGAGCTGATCGGTCCGTCCACGAACGACCCAGGAGCGCTGCTTGTCCAAGAAGGTCCAGCTTCGGATCCACCAGCTCGCCAAGGAGCTGAACGTCAACTCCAAGGACATCGTGGCACGCTGCCAGTCCGAGGACATCCCCGACATCGTGAACCACATGTCGCCGGTGTCGGTCGGGCTCGCGCAGACGATCCGCGAGTGGTTCGGAAGCGCCGGCGGCGTCGCCACGGCGGTGGAGCCGACGGAGGCGCCGGCGGAGTCCGCGACCGCCGAGTCGGCGACCGAGGCGCCGGCGAAGCCCGCGCGTCGTCGGGCGGCGCCCAAGAAGAAGACCGAGGTCGAGGCGCCGGCGGAGTCCGCGGTGCCGACCATTCCCGCCCCGCCGACGATCGAGGCGCCGGCGCCCCCCGCGGCGCCGACCGCCAAGGCCCCGACCACGCGACCCGCGGCGCCTGCCGCGGAGCCCGTGACGCCCGCCGCGATCGCGGGCGGCAGCGTCCCGCCGCCTCCTCCCGAGGCGCCCGCGCGGGTGCTTCCGCCGGGCCCGCCGCCGACGATGAACGTGCCCAAGCGGCCGAAGATCGTCGGTCCCGTCGGTCCGCAGGTGCAGCCCAAGCGGGTCGAGCTCAGCGGTCCGCGGGTGATCCGCATCGAGGAGCCCGAGCAGCTTCCGACCCCGCGTCCGCGGCGCGGTCCGATGACCCCCGGCGCGCCGGGCGCTCCGGCGGCGGGCGGTCCCGCCGGTCGGACCGGGCGTCCCGCCGGTCCTGGTTCCCCGGGCGAGGCCGACCGCGACAAGTCGGGCAAGGCCCGCACGCCGCGGCGGCAGGCGACCGGTCGATCCGGTCGGGCGGGAGATGAGGAGGGCGGTCGCTTCGAGCCGTGGCGCGAGCAGGACCTCGCCGAGCGCGAGCGTCGCCTGCAGGGCGCCGGCGGCTTCTTCAAGAAGCACCGAGGCGCGAAGCCCAAGACCGGCGGTGCCGCGCCGACGGGCGTCGGTCAGCGGGCGCTCACGCCGAAGGAGGTCGGCGGTGCCGTCGTCGTCGCCGAGCCGGTGACGGTGCGCGAGCTCTCCGAGGCGACCGGCGTGAAGCAGGCCGAGATCCTCAAGAAGTTCATGCTCATGGGCTCGCCCATCACCGTCAACAGCGCGATCGATCCCGAGCGCGCCGTCGAGGTCATGATGGACTTCGGCATCGAGCTCGAGGTCACCGCGAGCCGCTCCGCGGGCGACGTGATCGAGCAGCGCTTCGCCGACCGCACCCCCGTCGACGTCCGTCCGCGGGCGCCGGTGGTGACGATCCTCGGGCACGTCGACCACGGCAAGACGTCGCTCCTCGACCGCATCCGCAACGCCAACGTGGCGGCGGGCGAGGCGGGCGGCATCACCCAGGCGACGAGCGCGTTTCAGGTGCCGGTGAAGGCGGGCACCCGCGACCGCGTGATCACCTTCATCGACACCCCCGGTCACGAGGCGTTCACCGCCATGCGCGCCCGCGGGGCGAAGGTCACCGACGTGGCGGTGCTGGTGGTCGCGGCGGACGACGGCGTGATGCCGCAGACCGTCGAGAGCATCAACCACGCGAAGGCGGCGGGCGTGCCGATCGTGGTCGCCCTCAACAAGATCGACAAGCCGGAGGCGACCGAGTCGAACGTGCGGCGGATCCTCGGGCAGCTGGCGGAGCAGGGGCTCAACCCGGTCGAGTGGGGCGGCGAGACCGAGGTGGTCCGCACCAGCGCCACCCGCGGCGACGGCGTGCAGGACCTGCTCGACATGCTCGACTACCAAGCCGACCTGCGGGAGCTCAAGGCGGACGTCGGCGGTCGCGCCGTCGGCACCGTCCTCGAGGCGCAGATCGAGGAGGGTCGCGGACCCGTCGCGCGGATCCTCGTCCAGGAGGGCACCCTCCAGAAGGGCGACTTCGTGGTGGTCGGCCGCGGCTACGGCCGCGTCCGCGACCTCATGAACGACCACGGCAAGCGGGTCCCCGACGCGGGGCCCTCGACGCCGGTGGCGATCAGCGGCATCGACGAGCTGCCCGACGCCGGCGACCGCCTCTACTGCGTGGACAGCCTCCGCGACGCCGAGGACGCCGCCGAGGAGCGGCGCCGCCTCGACCGCGAGCGCGAGCTCGCGATGCCGCGGGTCACCCTCGACAACATCTTCCAGAAGATGCAGGAGGCGCAGCGCCACGAGCTGCCGCTCGTCGTCAAGGCGGACGTGCAGGGCTCCGTGGAGACCCTCCGCGGGCTCCTCGGGAAGCTCGGCAGCGACGAGGTCGCGGTCTCCGTCAAGCACATCGCGGTGGGCGGCATCAACGAGAGCGACGTGGTGCTCGCCGAGGCGACCGGGGCGATCATCCTCGGCTTCAACGTCACCAGCAGCGCCCGCGCCCGCCAGCTCGCGGAGGCGAAGGGCATCGACATCCGCCTCTACGAGATCATCTACCAGCTCACCGACGACGTGACCAAGGCGGCGAAGGGTCTTCTCGCCCCGGAGGTCCGCCTCGAGGTGCTCGGCCATGCCGAGGTGCGGGCGGTCTTCCGGATCTCGAAGGTCGGCATGATCGCCGGCTGCTACTGCACCGACGGCACCATCGAGCGCAACGCGCAGATCCGCGTCACCCGCGACGGGATCGTCGTGGAGAAGGACCGCCGCCTCGAGCAGCTCAAGCGCTTCAAGGACGACGTCCGCGAGGTCCGCACCGGTCAGGAGTGCGGCATGAAGATCGTCGGCTACGACGACATCCGCGCGGGCGACGTGCTCGAGTGCTACAAGAGCGTGGAGGTCGCCCGCTCGGGCTGACCCCCATGGAGGACGCCTCGCCGAACGCGTCGGGTCCCGGCTCGTTCCACCTGCCCTCGTCGCCGCAGGGCGGTCCCTCGCGGACCGCGCAGGTGGGGTCGCTGCTCGCCCGCGAGCTCCGCGGGATCCTCGCGCGGGGACTCAACGACCCTCGCTACCGCGGGCTCGTCTCGATCCTCGACGTGGAGGTCTCCAAGGACCTCGCCGACGCGACCGTCGCGGTCTCGGTGCTGCCGGAGGCGCAGGGTCCCCTCTCGGTCGCCGCGCTCGACCACGCCAAGGGGCACCTCGCCACGAAGCTCCGCGAGCGCACGGCGCTCCGCCGCATCCCGCGGCTCCACTTCCGCCTCGACGACCGCCTCAAGCGGGTCGCCGCGGTGGAGCAGGCGATCCGCGACGCCAACGACCAGACCAACGCCATGACCGACGCCATGACCGACGCCATGAACGACGGAGGATCGACGCCGTGAAGGGCCCTGCCGGACACGCCACCAAGCTCTCCTCGCTCCTCAAGAAGCACGCGCCGAGCGAGGCGCCGACGATGCCGACCTGGTCCGCGGAGACCGCGACCGACCCGGTCGGCGCCTTCGTGCACTCGGTCCTCGCCTGGGAGGCGGCCCTCGCCTCCGCCGACGCGGCGTTCGTGAAGCTCGCCGACCGCCTCATCGACTGGAACGACCTGCGGGTCTGCCTCGTCGAGGAGACGATGGAGATCATCGGGGTGCGCTATCCGCTCGCCTTCGAGCGCCTGCGGATCATGCGGACCTCGCTGACCGCGGTCTATCAGCGGCACCACAAGGTCGACCTCGCGCATCTCGCCTCCGCCGGCAAGCGGGAGGCACGGGCGTACCTCGAGGGACTGCCTGGCGTGCCCGCGTTCGTCGCGCACCGCACGCTGCTGCTGGTCTTCGGGCAGCCGCTCGTGCCGGTCGACGCCCGCCTGCTCGGGAAGCTGCAGGACGCGGGCGTGATCGCGCCGGGCGTCAGCACCGCCGACGCCGCCGCCTGGATCTCGAAGGAAGTCGGGGCGGAGCGGTCCGTCGCGGCACACCACGCGCTTCACGCCTTCGCCGACTCGACGCCCGACAAGCCGATCAAGACCGCGATCACCGAGACCAAACCCCAGACCAAACCCCAGGCCAAGCCCCAGACCAAACCCCAGACCAAGCCCCAGACCAAGCCCGCGGCGGGTCCGGTGGCGAAGGATGCGGAGAAGGCGTCTTCCAAGAGCTCCTCCTCCACGCCCTCCGCCAAGTCGGCGGCTCGCCCCGCTGCCGCGAAGAAGCCGCTCCTGAAGAAGCCGCCCCTGAAGAAGTCGCCCCTGAAGAAGTCGCCCCTGGGGAGCGTCGCGCGGTCCGGCGCCCGGAAGACCGCCTCCAAGTCGAAGGGCTGATCCGGTGACCGATCGCCTCCGCCGCGACCTCCGGAGTCTCCTCGCCGGTCGCGCCGGTCGCGCCGCGGCGGTGATCCTCGTCGTCGCGCTCGCGGCGGCGTCCTGCACGACGACCGGCGATGCGCGGAACCCGCTCGCGTCGGCGGCGCAGCAGGAGCGTCCGCGACCGCCCGCAGCGCCGCCCCCGGCACCGCCTGGCGTCGAGGACGTCGCGGTGGCGCCCTCCGCCGATCCCGAGAAGGCACGACTCCCGCTCGCGGAGGCGACCGCCCGCATCGTCGCGTCGCGGAGCGACGTCGCGGCGCCTCCGTCGCCTCCCTCGGTGCCTCCGCCGACCGCCGAGCAGCGCCGCGAGGCGCTGAAGGCGTACCTCCGCGGTCGCGCCGCGGTGACCGCGGGCGAGCTCCCGCAGGCGGTGGGCGAGCTCGAGCAGGCGCACGTCCTCGATCCATCCTCGCCCGAGGTGCTTCGGCAGCTCGGGCGGGCGTACTCGCTCGCGGGCAACGGACCGCGCGCCGCCGAGGCGTTTCGGCGCCTGCGGGCGCTCGAGCCGGACGACTCCGAGGCGCTCTTCACGATCGGCATGAACGCGGCGAACCGCCGCCAGTGGGAGGAGGCGGCGGCGTACCTCGCGGTGCTGCGGCGCCTCCTCGACGAGGGGCGGAGCGACGCCAACCTCGCGACGGTGATCGCGGTCGACTTCGCCCTCGCGACCTCGCTCGCGGAGCTCGGCTACGACGCGGCGTTCCTCGACGCCGCCCGCCGCGCGACGTCGCATCCGCTCGAGCCGCTCGCGGCGGCGGGCGGTCAGGACTCGGCGCGGATCGGGGAGCTCTTCCGCCGACGGAGCGAGCTTGCGCAGCAGATGGGCGACGCGATGCTGCGGCTCGGCGAGGCGGACGCGGCGGTCGCGCAGTACCGCGCCGCGGCGGCGCTGCCGACCGCGGATCCGCGGACGCTGCGGACGAGGATCGTCCTTGCCCTCCTCGTGGCGGGTCGTCCGATCGCGGCGCAGTCGGAGTTCCTCGACTCGATCGCGGTCGCCGGAAGCGCCGGCGACGCGGAGGTCGCCCTCGCGGGCTACCTCGCCGAGCAGGGGATCGACGCGCGGCGGATGGCGCGGGCGATCGAGTCGATGAGCCTCGAGCGTCCCGACGAGCCGGCGCTGGTGCGGATCCTCGCGCGGCTCGATCCGCCGGCGACGGTCCGGCTCCTGAGCGAGCTCGCCGCGCGTTCCCCCGGCGGCGAGGGCGCCGAGCAGCTCCTCGACTGGCTCGAGCAGGTCGATCCGGCGGGCGCCGTCGCGATCGCGGTCGACCTCGTCGCCCGCAACGACGAGGTCCTCGAGCCGGCGGCGCTGCGGCTCGTCGCGTCCGCCGCGACGCCCGGGGAGCTCCGTGATCGCGTGCGACGGCTTCCCGACTCGCCGGCGCGGGATGCGCTCGAGGGCGCGATCCTCGTCGCGGAGCGTGATCCGGTCGCGGCGTGGGCGCTCCTCGCCGGCGCCGCGGCGAAGCATGGTCCCGACCCGGCGCTCGCCCGGGCACGGGTGCTGGCGGCGGCGGCGCTCGCCGACCCGCAGCTCGTCCGCGAGGTCGAGGCGTGGCGGGCGCCGCGGGGCGTGGTCGAGTCGATGCCGCTCGTGGCGGGCTACCTCGCGGCGGGAGCGAGCGAGGAGGCATGGCGGATCGTCGAGGCGGCGGGCGACGCGTCGGGGCTTCCGCCGGCGACCCGCGCGGCGTGGCTCGTCCTCGAGTCCCGCGCGGCGGCGGCGGAGGCGGCGGCGGCGGTGGGGACCGAGCGGGGGCTCCTCCTCTCGATCGCGGTCCGTGCCGCGGAGGGCGCCGTCGAGGCGGATCCCCGCGCCGTCGGCGCGTGGGAGTGGCTGATCTCGCTCCGCGATCCCCGCGGCGGCGCCGCGGCGGACGCGGGTGCCCATGGTCGGGCGATCGCCCGCATGGCGGCGGCGCTCGAGGGCGAGCCGATCGTCGAGCGGCTCCGGGCGGAGGAGGAGCTCGCCCGCGGCCGCGTGGATGCGGCGCTCGAGCGGCTCGAGGCGGTGGTCGAGCAGCATCCCGCCGACGTGGCGGCGCTCCAGGCGATCGTCGCGTCGCTCTCCCGCGCCGGGCGCACGAACGAGATCCTGCCTCGGCTCGATCGGCGACGCGCCGAGAGCCCCGGCGAGCCCGCGGGCTGGGATCTCTGGACCGCCGCGATGATCCGCGCCGGTCGCGCCGCGGAGGCGGAGCAGGCGCTGCGGGCGCTCCTCGAGGCGGATCCCGCCCATCCCTTCGCCAAGGGACTGCTCGAGGCGCTCGAGCGGGCGACCGGCAAGGCGGAGCAGGCGGAGTCGATGTCGCTCGCGCGGATCTCCGCGCGACCGCCGACCCTCGCGCGGGACCTCGACCTCGCGTCGTGGAGCCTCGAGCGGTGCGGTCGGCTCGCCCGACCCGCGCGACCCGGCGCCGGCGTGGACGCCGCCGCGATCGATGCGGCGGGCGGCGAGGCGATCGATCGCGCGATGGCGCTCGCCCGCTCGATGCCGTCGCTCACCCGCGACCAGCGCTGGCGGCTGCTCACGATCCCCCTGCAGGCGCCGCCGAGCCTGCCCTCGCGGTCGCCCGCCATCCGCGACCTCGCCGAGGAGGTCCTCGCGGCGGATCCCGGCTCGCCGCTCGCGGTGCACGGCGCGGCGATCCTCGGGGCGGCGCTCGAGGGCGCGGACGAGGTCACGCTCGCGGAGCTCGCGGCGCGGGCGGTCGCGAGCCCCGCGGCGCAGGCGAACGACGACGAGGCGGCGGTCCGCTGGCTCGGGATCGCGGAGCGGCTGCTCTCCTCCGGGGAGCCGGAGGCGGCGGCGCTCGTGCTGCGGGTCGCGACGCTCGCGATTCCCTTCCCCGATGGCGAGGCGAGACGGACGCTGCAGGCGGCGACCGTGGGGCTCGACGCCCGCTGCGGCGGTCGCGCCGACCGGACGCTCGCCTACCTCGACGAACTCGCGGCGCTCGGTCGCCTCGGCATGGGCGGAAGCCTGATGCGACCAAGCCAGGAGGGCGAGCCCTCCAATCCCATCCTCGAGGCATCGAGCATCTACTCGATCGTCGGCGACCGCGCCGGATCGCTCGCCATCCTCGAGCGGGTGGTCGAGCGCGATCCCGGCGACGCGATGGCGCTCAACAACCTTGGCTACGGGCGGCTCGAGGACGGACGGCTCGACGAGCGCACCATCGAGCTGCTCGGGGAGGCGCACGAGCTTCGTCCATCGGACCCGCACATCCTCGACAGCCTCGGATGGCTGCGCTATCGGCGTGGTTGGATCGAGGACCGCCCGGCGGGTCCTGGCGCCGTCTCGCTGATCGAGGAGGCGGTGCGCCTGAACGGCGAGTCGGCGAGCCTCGAGGGTCTCGATCACCTCGGCGATGCGATGTGGCGGATCGGTCGGCGCGAGGAGGCGATCCGCGCGTGGCAGCGGGCGGTCGAGGCAGGGCTCCGCCGCTTCGAGCGCGAGGGAACGATCCGCGGCATCGAGGCGTTCCAGCGCGGCGAGTTCGGGCTCGTCCTGCGGGATCCCGCGGACTTCTACGAGCAGAACTACGGGGAGATCCTCGACCGCGTGCGGGCGAAGCTGCGGGCGATCACCGACCGGCGCGAGCCGGAGGTCGCACCCATCGAGCCGCCGCTCGAGCCCGCCGCCGGCGGAGGCGCCTGAACGGCGACGACGCGTCCACGAGCACGACGAACCACGAGCATCACCACGAGGCGCCTTCGATGGCCGGACACAGTCACTGGGCGAACATCAAGCACAAGAAGGCCGCCGTCGACAAGAAGCGCGGCAAGGTCTGGTCGAAGTGCAGCCGGGCGATCCTCGTCGCGGCGCGGACCGGAGGCGGCGATCCCAAGTTCAACGTCTCGCTCCGCTACGCGATCGACGACGCCCGCGCGGCGAACATGCCGCGCGACACCATCGAGAAGCTGGTCAAGCGGGGCACCGGGGAGCTCGGCGGCGAGCAGTACGACGCGGTGCGCTACGAGGGCTACGGACCGGGCGGCGTGGCGTTCCTCCTCGACTGCCTCATCGCCAACGCGAACAAGACCGCCGCCGAGGTCCGCATGCTCTTCGACAAGCACGGCGGCAACCTCGGGGTGCCCGGCTCGGTCCTCTACTCCTTCGTGCAGAAGGGGCAGTTCCTCGTCGATGCCTCGGTGGTCGCGGAGGATCGCCTCATGGAGGTCGCCCTCGACGCGGGCGCCGAGGACGTGGTCGCCGCCGAGGGGATCCTTGAGGTGACCTGTGCGCCGTCGCAGTTCCTCGCCGTGCGGGAGCGGCTCGAGGCGGCGGGGATCCCCCTCGAGCAGGCGGAGGTCTCGTGGGTGCCGCTCGTGAGGGTCTCCTGCGGCGCGGAGGATGGCGCCAAGGTGCTTCGGCTCATCGAGGCGCTCGAGGACCACGACGACGTCCAGAAGGTCTGGACCAACGCCGACCTCCCCGCCGAGATCCTGCAGTCGTGAGCGCGGGCGAGGCGAGGATCGCCCTTCGGTTCCACGGCACCGTGCAGCGCGTCGGCTTCCGCGCGACCTCGGCGTCGATCGCAACCGCCCTCGCCCTCAAGGGATGGGTGCGGAACGAGGTCGATGGGACCGTCTCCGCGGAGGTGCAGGGCGACCCCGCCGACCTCGCGCGGTTCCTCGACGAGCTCGGGAGCGCCATGGCGGGTCGCATCAGTCGCTTCGAGCGGCGCGAGTTGCCGCCCGCGGCCGACCTTCGCTCGTTTCATATCCTGCGCGGGTGAATCGACCGATGTATGGTTTGCATGAAGTCCCGGCGTGCGGGACGCGTTCGGGTGCCGGCGGCGCGGTTCGCGACCGAGCATCGCCTCGAGGAGTCCTCGTGATCGTCCATCGGGTCCAGTCTGGCATGGCGGCGGGTCGCCGTGACGGGTGGAACAGGACGTCGAGGTTCGGACTTCTGTCGCGTCGGGCGCGGCGTCGCGAGGCGCCTCCCTCCGATGGCGGCATCGGCACCCGCGCAGCGCAGCGGGTCATCCACCCTCCGTGATCCACCGAGGACGTCGTCGGAGCCGAGCGCATCCGACGACGTTCCGGCGGTCTCGTCGCGGGGATCTCCGCGGCGGGGTCGGTTCGGCGGCGCTCGATCGTCGTGGGGGTCGTGGGGCGTGTGCGGCATCTATGGCATCATCGATCGAGGCGGTCTCCGGCACGGGGACCCGGCGCTGCTCTCTGCGCTCGCCCGGAACCTCGAGCATCGGGGTCCCGACGGCGGCGACCAGTTCGCCTCCGACCGCGCCGCGATCGGCATGCGGCGGCTCTCGATCATCGACCTCGCGGGCGGGATGCAGCCCTTGTGGAACGAGCGGCGCACCATCGCCCTCGTCGCCAACGGCGAGGTCTACGACTTCGTCGAGCGACGCAAGGAGCTCGAGTCGCGCGGGCATCGCTTCGCGACCGGCAGCGACTGCGAGGTGATCGTCCACCTCTACGAGGAGCTCGGCAGCGGCTGCCTCGAGCGGCTTCGCGGCATGTTCGCCTTCGCCCTGCTCGACCTCGAGAAGCGCACGGTGCTCATCGCCCGCGACCGGCTCGGCGAGAAGCCGCTCTACCTCGCGGAGCGGGGCGACCGGATCGTCTTCGCGAGCGAGCTCCAGTCCCTCGTCGGCGCCGGCGTGGTGCCCTTCGCCCTCGACGAGGCGGCGGTGCTCGACTACTTCATGTGGGACTTCGTGCCCGAGCCGCGCTCCGCGGTCCTCGGCACCCGCAAGCTTCCCGCCGGGAGCTGCCTCGAGATCTCGCTCGACCCGTGGCAGGTGCGTGAGCGGCGCTGGTGGTCGATCCTCGACTCGCCTCCCGAGATCGCCGGCGATCCCGGGGAGCACGTGGCGGGGGTGCTCGACGAGGTGGGTCGCCTGATCGTCCGCTCGGACGTCCCGATCGGCGTCGCGCTCTCGAGCGGGATCGACTCGAGCATGGTGGCGTCGCTCGCCCGGCGGAACGCCTCCGGCGAGGTGCATGCCTTCACGGTCGGCTACGAGGGGTCGAGCCAGTACGACGAGAGCGCCCTCGCCGCGGAGTACGCCGGTCGGCTCGGGATCCGCCACCACCGCGTGCGGCTCGAGAAGCGGCGGGTCGTCGAGGACTTCGCGCGGATGTGCCGGGCGCGCGACGAGCCGAACTCCGACATCACCGGGCCCGCCTACCTCGCGCTGATGGAGGCGTCTCGCGCGGCGGGAGTCCCGGTGCTGATCTTCGGACAGGGCGGAGACGAGCTCTTCTGGGGCTATCCCTGGACGATCGAGGCGGTCCGGGACAACCTCCGCAAGATCGACCTGCTCGCAGGTCGCGCGGGTCTTCCGTCCTACCTCCGCCTGCGCCGACCACCGCGCTCCTATGGCGAGGGAGTCACCTGGGCGCTCCATGCGGCGGGTCTCGTCGATGGCGTCCGGGCATGGCGGCGCGACCGGACGAGCCCCCCGGGTCAGATGGTCTTCTGGGACCGCCATGCCTCGTGGCGGCGGGCGGAGGCGGGGCTTCGAGACCTGGCGAGCCCGGGGTTCCTCAAGCGCGTCGGCGGCATCCGTCCCGAGCGCCACTTCACCTACGCGGCGCTCCCGGAGCGACCGGACCTCGCCATCACCGACCTGCTGGTCCGCACGTACCTCCTCTGCAACGGGATCAATCAAGCCGATCGCCTCTCGATGGCGGCAAGCGTCGAGTGCCGGCTGCCGCTCGTCGACTACCGGCTGGTCGAGACGGTGATCGGCCTCCGGCGTCGCCTCGAGGACTGGAAGCTGCCGCGCCGACGGTGGCTCCGAGACGCGGTCGAGGAGCACGTGCCGCGGGAGATCTTCGACCGCCGCAAGCGCGGATTCACCCCGCCCTGGCGCGGATGGACGCAGGCGATCTTCGACGCCCACGGCGAGCACCTGCGCAGCGGCGTCCTCGCGGAGATGGACGTGGTCCGTCGCCTCGACCGGGTGCCAAGCCCCTTCGACCCGCTCGGGCGACCGGCGCAGGTGATGATGCCGGCGCTCATGCTCGAGGCATGGGCGCGGGGGATGCGGGAGCTCGAGCGGTCGCAGCCGGCGCCCGCGTCGCTCCCGTTCCCCGGCGGTCGCCGCGTGCGGTAGTCGCGTGCCCGGGGCAGAGGTCCTGCTCGGACCGGTGATTTCGACGCCGAGACGCCCGGGTGGTCGATGACGGCGTTTCGAGAGGCGCGGCGAGACCGCGCCCCAGCCCCCTCCCGAGTGCCTCCATGCGAAGGACCGCCACCCTCGTCGTCGCCTCGCTCGCCGCGATCCTCCTCCTCGGAGGATGTGCCTCGGACTCCGCGACCTTCGACGGGAGACCGCGCGAGCAGGTCTGGACCGCGATGGTCGCCGTCGCCGAGCAGCCGGAGTACCCCGACTGGAACCTGATCGAGAACGAGGTGTCGATCATCCCGGATCGGAGCCGGATCCTCGTCTACCGCAGGCTGGAGGTCATGAGGCAGGCGGTCGGGGCATCGCCGGTCGAGATGAAGCGCGAGTGGAGCTTCGAGATCACCCTCGACCCACCGCAGGAGGGGAAGCCGCCGAAGGTCACCTTCGCCTCGACGGCGATGGTGCTGCCGGCGCGGCTGAAGGACGAGGCGGAGCGCTACTTCACCGCGGTCGGCGAGCTGCTCGGCGAGGTGAAGGTGCCGCCCGCGCCGAAGGCGTCCTCCACGGCGCCACCCTCCGCGGTGCGCGGCGAGTAGCGCGGATCGACCGACTCGATCGTCACGTTCAGCCCGCCGGCGGCGTCGTGCCGGCGGTCGCGGGCGCCGCTGGAGCCGCCGGGCTCGTGCCCTCGGGGGTCGGACCGCTGACCACCGGCTGACCGTCGCGCTTCCACGCCCGCAGTCCGCCCTTCAGGGTGTAGACCTTCTTGAAGCCCATCTCCATGAGGCGCTTGCTCGCCGAGGCGGGCAGGGGGTCGGCGTAGTCGGTCCCGTAGACGACGAACTCGTCGTATCCCGCGAGGTCCACCTGCGCCCGGTCGCTGATCGCGGGGAAGGGCAGGTTGACGGCGTTGGGGATGTGCTCCTTCTCGTAGTCGGCGACGCTCCGGGGATCGAGCCAGCAGACGCGGGTCGCCCGGCCGATGCCGAGGACGTTCCGGCGGGCCATGCCGACCTCCATCGCGGCGGTCGGATCGACCCAGACGAGGTCCCGGTCGCTGGTCTTGGGGTCGCACCCCGCGGTCGCGAGCAGGGCAAGGCTTCCGAGGATCACGACCAGGCTGGTGCGGCGAATTCGCATGGCGGCTCGCGAAGGAGGCATCAAGAAGGACCGGGCGGCGTTGCGGCGACCCTCGGGGTCCGCTGCTCGGGGGGTGAAGGTACCCTCCGTTCGTCGGCGAGGGCGACGGAGTCCCCGCAGAACGAAGGAACCACTCCGGCGAGAGTCGAGCGCGATGATCCCATCGAGATCGGTCCATCGAGTGCTGCGTCGTCTGGCGTGGCTGGTCCCCTGGTCCACGGCGATCCTCGCGGGCGACGCCCTCGCCCAGGCGCCCAATCTCCCGGGCTCGCCCGCGGGCGCGACCGGCTCGAACCTGGTCAAGTTCACGATCGAGCCGGGGGACCTGGTCGCCCCTCGCGGCAGCCATGCGACGGCGGTCGCGCTGCTCCGCATCTCGCCGGGATGGCACGTCTACTGGCGGAATCCCGGCGACAGCGGCGTGGCGCCAGCGCTGCGCTGGACCGCGCCCCACGGGGTGACGGTGGGAGCGCCGATGTGGCCGCGTCCGCAGGTCTTCGCGGGCGAGCACGAGACCACCTTCGGCTACGAGGGCGAGGTCGGACTCGTGGTGCCGATCCAGATCGCCCCCGACCACGCGGCCGAAGAGGTCGTGCTGACCTGCGAGGCGTCGTGGATGGTCTGCAAGGAGGCGTGCCTGATGGGGAAGGGCTCCGCGACGGTCCGCCTGCGCGTCTCCGATGGCGGCAACGTCTCGCTGCCGCCCGAGGTGGTGCGGCACTGGCTGCCGCGCCTGCCCGACGTCGGGACCTCGTCGCAAGGCGTCCGCACCCGGATCGTCGGGTCGATGCTCGAGATCAGCGGACCGACCCGTGGCTTCGACGCGGTCACCTTCCTGCCGCACTCGGATCCAGGCGTCGAGATCGGCGAGACCGGTCCCTTCCTCGGCGCGATCGAGTCGGACCACTTCCGCATCGAGGTTCCGTTCTCCCTGCCTCCGAACGCGGCGGCGGGCGAAGCGCGGCGCATCTCGGGGCTCGTGCTTTGGGGCGATTCACTGCTCGACCCGAGCCTCGAGGTCGGCGAGAAGATCCCGTCGTCCGGCTCGTCATCCGCATCCGCGTCGCCGCCGGTGGGCGGCTCCGGCAGTCCCTGACCGACATCCCCTCGGGAGCCGCCCGCGGTGGCGGAACCGACCCGAGTCACTCGACGCCCTGCGGGGCGCATCTCGTTCGGAGGAATCCATGTTCAGGTCCAGCAGCATCTCCCGTCGCCTCGCCCTGGTGGGAGGCATCGCCCTCGCCGCCGCCATGCTCGCCTTCGCGCAGGACGGCGGCACCCCCTCCAAGCAGGACGGCGGCAAGAAGGACGGCAAGAACAACGCCAAGTCGAGCCAGGTGATGGCGGAGGTCGGCAAGCCGGCGCCGAACTTCACCCTCAAGGACACCGCGGGCACCAGCCACAGCCTCACCGACTTCAAGGGCAAGATCGTGGTGCTCGAGTGGTTCAGCCCCTACTGCCCGTGGAGCGGCCAGGAGGGCTCGAACAGCGTGCACCACAACGGCAAGGTGAAGAAGCTCGCCGATGGGCTCAAGGCGGTCGATCCGAACGTCGTCTACCTGCTCGTCAACTCGACGAACATGGGCAAGCCCGAGGCGGAGATCGCGAAGGACTCCGACGCGGTGGTCGCCGCGACCGGCGTGAAGCTTCCGATCCTGATGGACTACGACGGCGCCGTCGGCAAGATGTACGGCGCGAAGACCACGCCGCACTGCTACGTGATCGACGGCGACGGCGTGCTCCGCTACGCGGGCGCCTTCGACAAGGACGGCAAGGACATGGACGCGGAGAACTACGTCCTCGCGGCGGTGACCGCGGTCAAGAGCGGCGAGGCGCCGGCGACCGCGACCAGCAGGCCGTGGGGCTGCGGCGTGAAGTACGCCAAGGGCAGCAGCAACTGAGCAGACCCGAGATCCTGCCGCGCTCGCTCGCGGCGGGCGCGATCCAGCCGCGACCCGGACCTTCGTCCGGGTCGCGGTTCGTTTCGGGTCCGCGTGAGGGGGCGGCGGGGGGCGACGCGTCGCAGGGCATCGGTACGATCCGCGCATGACCACGATCCACGAGCACTTCGTGCCCTTCTCCTGCGGCGGCGTCCGCTTCGAGGCGTGCGCCGCCGCCGGCGAGTCGCGACCGGGACGGCGCCCGGTCGTCGTGATCTGCCACGCCTGGGCCGGGCGGGACGAGTTCGTGCACGAGAAGGCGAGGGCGCTCGCGTCGCTCGGCTACCTCGGCTTCGCCGCGGACGTCTACGGGCACGATGCCGCGGGAAGGCCCCGCCGCGGCAGGACGCCCGAGGAGTGTGGTGCGCTGATGACGCCGCTCGTCGAGGACCGCCGCACGCTCCGCGACCGGCTGATCGCGGCGGTCGAGGCGGCGAGGAAGCTGCCCGAGGCGGATCCCTCGAAGGTCGTCGCGATCGGCTACTGCTTCGGCGGGCTGTGCGCGCTCGACCTCGCCCGCGCGAACGCGCCGGGCGTGGTCGGCGCGGTGAGCTTCCACGGGCTCTTCACGCCGCCGGATCTCGGTCCGCAGGCGCCGATCAAGGCGAAGGTGCTCGCCTGCCACGGTTGGGACGACCCGATGGCGACGCCCGACGCGGTCCTCGCCTTCGCGCGGGAGATGACCGCCGCGAATGCGGACTGGCAGCTGCACGCCTACGGGCACGCGAAGCACGCCTTCACGAACCCGGAGGCGAACGATCCGGGGCGGGGCATCATGTACGAGCCCAAGGCGGACGCCCGCTCGTGGGAGGCGCTGCGGGACTTCCTCAAGGAGGCGTGCTGAGGCGAGGGCGACCGCGATCCGGCGCGGGCGGGTTCCGCAGCACTTCACCTCTCCCGCGAGGAGCGCAGCGACGAGCGGGAGAGGTCGGGTCGGGAACGAAGGTCCCGACCCGGGTGAGGGTGGTCCGACTCGCGACGACGGTCGCGCGGCGCTCGATCGAGACGTCGCGGATCGAGACGTCGTCATGGTCCCGTTCGTCGTGCTTCGGAGCACCCCCACCGGACTTCGAGCTGCGCTCGAAGTCCGACTCCCCCGCGTCGCTGCGCTCGCGGGAGAGTGCCGGACTCGTTCGAGCCCGACGTGGACCGCGGGCATCCTGCCCGCAGAGGACTCGTTCGAGCCCGACGTGGACCGCGGGCATCCTGCCCGCAGAGGACTCGTTCGAGCCCGACGTGGACCGCGGGCATCCCGCCCGCAGCGGACTCGTTCGAGCCCGACGTGGACCGCGGGCATCCTGCCCGCAGAGGACTCGTTCGAGCCCGACGTGGACCGCGGGCATCCTGCCCGCAGAGGACTCGTTCGAGCCCGACGTGGACCGCGGGCATCCTGCCCGCATCGGGTCCGCCACGACCATCGACGGCGTGGGCTCCTCTGGCCCGACCTCGCGATCTCGCGCTACTTCCGCCGCTTCCGCAGCTTCGCCTTGCCGCGACCCTTGCGGAACGAGCCGTCGCTCTTGCGGAAGCCCGGCTTCCCGCCCGGGCGACCGCCGCGGCGCGGGTGCTGCAGCTCCTTGAGCGGCGCCTCGCCGACGCGCGGCGCCTGGCTCCGCACCTCGACGATCGCGAGGTCCATCGTGCGCGACGCCGGATCGACCCGAAGGATCCGCGCGGTCACCTCGTCGCCGAGACCGATCGACGCGCCGCTCCGCGGCGCGATGAGCCGCATCGAGCCGGGGTGGTAGCTCCACTGCGAGGCGGAGCGACCGCCGCCCGGCAGGTCCTGCGGCTTCACCAAGCCCTCGACGAGGAAGCGGTCGAGGCTGACGAAGACGCTGCCCGAGGGCATCACGCCGGTGACCGCCGCCGGCAGGTCGTCGCCGAGGTGCTTCTCCGCGAGGAAGCGCAGGACGAGGAAGCTCCGCAGGCTCCGCTCCGCCTCCTCGGAGTTGACCTCGGTGCCGCTGCAGTGGGCGCCGAGCTCGAAGAGCTGCCGCTCGCCGAGCGCCCGCTCGTCCTGCCCGAGGTGCTCGCGAAGCCTCGCCTGTCCGCGGCCGCCCGGGACGCGCATGCCGTTCTCGGTGAGGTCGAGGTAGGCGTCGCAGGCGCGGTGCACGGTCAAGTCGGGATAGCGGCGGATCGGGCTCGTGAAGTGCGCGTAGTGGTCGCTCGCGAGGGCGTAGTGCCCGATCATCGCGGGGGCGTAGGTCGCCTTCGCGAGGGTCTTGAGGACCGCGAGGTGCACCGCCCGCGCCGCGGGATGCTCGCGGGTCGACTCGAGGAGCGCCTGCAGGTCGCGGCGGTCCGGCTCCTCGGGGATCGAGAAGCCCGCCACGCGGGCGAAGGTGCGGAGCTCCTCGACGTCCGCGAAGCCGGGATCGGGGTGGATGCGGCGGAGGAGCGCGATCCCGAGGTCGGCGAAGGTGCGGGCGACCGCCTCGTTCGCCTCGACCATGAACATCTCGATCAGGACGTGCGTGAACGCGTCGTCCTCCGGCTCCGCGTCGACGACCTTGCCTTCCTCGTCGAAGACGAGCTCGAACTCCGGGAGCTGCAGCACCAGCTGCCCTGACTTCATGCGGCGCTCGCGGAGGATCCGGGCGAGCCGCTCGGCGCGGCGGAGGAGCTCGATGACCTCCTCGGGATAGTCCGGCTCGGTCTTGGCGTGCTGCCGCGCCTTCTGCAGGTCGCCGTCGATCACCGCCTGCGCCTCGAGGTAGGTGAGGCGCCGCCGCGAGCGGATCACGCTGCGGGAGAGCCGCTGCTCGAGCACGCGGCCGCGCTCGTCGAGCACGACGAAGATGCTCTTCGTGAAGCGGTTCACGCCCTCCTGCAGCGAGCAGACGCCGTTCGAGAGCACCTCCGGCAGCATCGGGATCACGTGCCGCGGGAGGTACGTGCTGTTGCCGCGGGCGCGCGCCTCGCTGTCGAGCGAGCCGCCCATCGGGACGAACGCCGCGACGTCGGCGATGTGCACGCCGAGCCGCCAGCGGGGCGGCTCGCCCTCGAGCCGCTCGACGCTGATCGCGTCGTCGAAGTCGCGGGCATCGGGGGGATCGATGGTCACGGTGAGGAGCGAGGTGAGGTCCTCGCGGTCGGTCCACGGACCGTGGGCATGGCGCTCGAAGGACGCCGACGCGGCGCGGGCGTCCTCGAGCGCCGGCTCCGGGAACTCGCCGGGGAGCCCGTGCGCGGCGATCACCGCCTGCGTCTCGACGTCGAGGCGCCCGGCCTCGCCGAGCACCTCGAGGACGACGCCCTCGCCGAGCATGCCCTCGCCGGGGTGATGCACGAGCTCGAAGACGATCTTGTCGCCCTCCCGCGCGTTCTTCGCGCCGGGATCGCGGATCACCACGGGGTCATGCAGCACCTTCCCGTCGGGCACCGCGATCCACTGGCGTCCCTCCTTGCGGAGGAGCCCGCTGAAGCGGGTGCGACCGCGGGCGACCACCTCCTCGACGCGGCCGTAGAGCGAGCGACCCTCGTCGCGCGAGGAACCTCGACCGCGCTCGCGACCGCGGCGGAAGACCCGAGCCCGGACCATGTCGCCGCTGATCGCGTCGCCGACCGCGTCGGGAGGGATGAAGACGTCGCCCTCCCGAAACGCCTGCGTCGTGATCACGAAGCCGAAGCCGCGCGGGGTCACGCGGATGCGGCCCTCGACGACGTCGGGAAGCGTGGGGAGACGAAGGCGGCGATCGGAGCCTTCCTCGATCGTGCCCTCGCGGACGAGCGCGTCGAGCGCGGCGTGGAAGGACTCGCGTGCCTCGGGCGGCACCCGCAGCTGCCGGGCGAGCACGTCCGCGGGCGAGGGGGAGTAGCGGTCGTGCCGCAGGTGATCGAGGATCCGATCCCGGTAGGCGTGATTCATCGGCGGAGTGTACGGGCAGGCGCGACGCGAACCGGCGCGGCGCCGCGGCGGCGGTCGAGCGCGAGGCGCCGTCGCGCCGCGCCCCGCGGCATCGAGGGCGATCCGGAGACCTATCCCTTCGGTCTGTAGCGCGACTCGATCGGGGCGTGGCTCGACCCGCGTCGCGGCGGACGACTCTTGCCTCTGACGAACGCCTCTGACGAACGCCCCGGACGAACGCCCCGGACGAACGCCCCGGACGAACGCCCCGGACGAACGCCTCTGACGAACGCCTCGGACGAACACCTCTGACGAACGCCTCGGGCGAACGCCTCGCACGAACGCCTCGGACGAACGCCTCGGGCGAACGCCTCGGGCGAACGCCTCGGACGAACTTGACCTCGGCACGTCCGCTACGCTCCGCGCCATGACCGATCACCTCTCGTCGATCGCCCTCGCCTCCTCGTCCTCGCTCGCGATGGACGGACTGCCGGTCCTCCTCGCCGAGGAGGGCTTCGGGCGGTTCTTCGGGCGCATGCATCCGGTCCTCGTGCACTTCCCCATCGCGCTCCTGGTCGTGGCGGCGATCGTGGAGTTCTGGAGGCTGCTCGTCGCGCGGCTCGACCGACCCACGCCGTTCAGCTCGACGGCGATCGCCTTCGCGGCGATCGCGGCGTTGCTGGCAAGCTCGACCGGCTGGCTCAACGCCGAGCATGAGTCGGCGGAGGAAGGCCGCACGCTCTTCCTCCACCGCTGGCTCGGGATCGCGGTGGTGGTCCTGTCGCTCGGGCTCCTCCTCGTGGCGGCGCAGGCGAGGTCCGCCTCGTCGCGGCGCGAGCCCTCGCGGGCGATGACCATCTTCCGGTTGGGACTCTTCGGCACCGCGATCCTCGTCGGCGCCGTCGGACACCTCGGCGGCGAGATGGTCTACGGCGAGAACTACCTGATGAAGGCGTGGCCGAGCGGCGACGACGAGGGCGACGCCGAGCACGAGCAGGAGGAGTCGAAGGACGCGGTCTCCGGGGCCGGGCGCGGAGCAGCGTCCGCGACGACCCCGACCGCCGGCGGCGCGACGGGCGGCGGTGAGGGCGTCCCGGGCGCGGCGGTCGAGGTGATTGAGGTCGTGGGCCTGCCGCTCGATCCCGCCGAGATCTTCGCCTCCGCCGTGCTGCCCGCCATGCAGGCCCGCTGCGTCGAGTGCCACGGACCGGACAAGTCGAAGGCGGGACTCCGCCTCGACTCGCTCGAGGCGGTGCTTGCCGGCGCGAAGGGCGAGGCGGTGGTCGTCGCGGGGGATCCCGACGCGAGCGAGCTCATCCACCGCGTGATGCTTCCGCGCGATGCGGAGGACGCGATGCCGCCCTCGGGCGACGGACTTACGGAGGCGGAGATCTCGGCGATCCGCGCGTGGATCGAGTCGCTGCCGAGCGCGGGATGACGCGCGGTGGGATGACGCGCGGTGGGATGACGCGCGGTGGGATGACACGCGGTGGGATGACGCGCGGTGGCTGACCGGCGGGGACTGACGCGCGGGGTCTGACACGCGCGGTCTCACCCGAGGCTTCGGCACGAGGAGAAGGCTCAGCGGTCATCTTCCGACGCTGCGATCGGCGGCTCGGGATCGTCCGCCATCGGCGCGAGGAGATCGCGCACCAGCTGTTCGAAGGTCTCCTTCGGCGGCGCCTCGTCGCGGCTCCGCGTCCAGCGCGAGGCGAGGTCCTCCGGCATCGGTCGACGGAGGATCGGATCGACCGGCGGATCGTCGTCGCGCGGATCGTCGTCGCGAGGATCCGCGTCGGGCGGCTCCGAGAAGGGCATGGTTGCCGCGGAGCCAGAGGAGGAGAGGGAGTCGAGCCACGCCTCCTCGACGAGCGCGCCGATCCGTGACGCCGTCGCGTCCACCTGCGCCGACTGCATCCACTCGCGGAATCGACGGGTGGACTCGTCGAGTCGGAGCAGCCTCGTCTCCGCCGCGAGCTGGGCAACGAGCGTGACGAGGAGCGGATCCGTCTGCAGGCGGTCCTCGACCATCGCGAGGAGATCGAGAGGGGGCTGCGGGCTTGGACGCAGGAGCTCCGGGTGGAAGTAGTCGCCGCGTCGCGCGACGCGGCGGTCGGACCAGGCGATCACCGCCGCGCGGAGCCGGATGGTCGCCCGCTCGTCGAGTCCGCTCCGCTTCGCGTGGTCGTCCGCGGCGGCAAGCGCCGGCGCGAGCAGGAGCATCTCCTCGGCGATCGCGGCTCGGCGGGTCGCGTCGTCGATCTCCGGCGTCGCGCGGACCGCGTCGATCTTCCACCGAAGCACCGATGAAGCGAGGTCGATCGCCTCCTCGCCGCCCCCGAGGTCCCGCGTGGGCGACCGCCAGTTCTCCGAGGCGAGGAAGCGAGCCAGGTCCGTGGGGAAGCGCCGTGCCTTGTCGCCGGTGAGTGGTGGCGCCGACGAGATCTCGGCGTCGATCGCCCGCGCAAGCGCCTCGCGGACCTCGCGGGGCTCGTCAAGCGCGAGGACCACCTCGCGCACCGCGCCTCGGAGTGGATCGTCGTCGCTGACCGCGTGCGGATCCCGGGGACGCAGCGCGACGTCCTGCGACGACGACACGAGTCGAGCCGTCGTCCCTCGGTCCACCTCGACTCGAGTCGTCGCGGCGGGGTGGGCGATCGCGCTCGCGGTCGCCGTCGACACGAGGAGGGTCGATGCGAGGGCGCTCGCGCCGCGCCGGAGCCGCGAGCAGGCGAGGCAGCGACCTGGCGAGGCGGGTGTTGGTGCCGGGCTCATCGCGATCGCTCCTTCGGCGCCGTGGCGAGCGTGGGAGATCCCGGCGCGGATGCCGACGGGGCCCGGCGTTCGCGCTCGTGGATGAACGCCTCGAGGGCGGGTCGTCCCGGAGGCACGAACCAGTCGGGTCGAGGTCTCGAGGAGGGGTCATCCCCGATCAGGACCGCCAGCCTCGACGACAAGCCATCAAGCGTCTCCCGCTCGACGGACGGCAGGTCCGTCCGCGACGCGAGCGACGATGCGAGCAGCATCGACGACGCCCAGCGCCCCTGCGCGACGCGCTCGCGGACGAGACGGGCGAGTTCCGGCGTCGGGATCGCCGCGACGGCGTCGGACCACGGGGCGCCGAGGAGTCGCTCCAGCGAGGAGCGGTCGCCGACCGCCGCGAGCGACTCCGCGAGTCCCTCCAGCGAGCGGAGCGTCATCGAGGAGGAGAGTTCGTCGACCTCGATCGCTCGACGATGACGGAGGGTCGCGTCGCGGAGGACGTGTGCATCCCGCGAGGCAAGAGCAAGACGGAGCGCCCGCCGCGCCGCGTCCCGCTCGACCGCACGAGGGTCGAGGCTGCGGTCGGCGGAGGCGTCCGGAAGCCGCGGCGTCGCCCGCCGATCCTCGTCGGGACCTCGCTCCGCCTCGACCGGGCGGGCGATCGCCGGGGCGAAGATCCGCCGCCACGCGCCGCGGGTCGACTCGACTTCCTTCGAATCGATCGCGCGGAGGTGGCTCCACCGAAGCGTCGCGAGCCGGTCCTCGCCTCGGATGACCTCGGCGTCGACCGTGGCGACGGCGCCGGTCGGCGGTCCGGAGAAGCGGAAGGTCGCCACGAGTCCGCCGCGGTGGGCGGTCACGCTCCCGCGCGGGCGGAGCCAGCGTCGATCGAGCGATCCGTCGGGACGGTGACCGTCGAGCTGGTAGAGCTCGCTGCTCGTCCACTCGACCTCGACGGGCGGCTGCTCGACGAGAAGCTCCGCGAGATCATCGCCGTCGCGCCGCAGCGTCACCCGCTGGAGCAGCCGGTCCGCTCCGTCCCGCGACTCCCAGGTCGAGGTCGGCACGCCCGACGCGGAACGAGGAACGTCGTCCATCGAGCAGGCGACGCCTCCTCGAGCGGCGATCGGCGAGTCGTGGGGAGAGGGCGGATCAACCTCGGGCGCCGCGCCGAGCACGAGCGGTCGCACGCCGTCGAGGAGGTCGTAGAGGTCCTCCGGCTGATCGAGGCGCGGCGGCTCCGATCGTCGCGCCTCCCGGTGCGAGAGCGGTTCCGGCTCGAGCACGGCGATGCGGGTCTCCCGCGCGTCCGACTCGAGGAGGAACCGCTCCGGGACGATCGGGAAGTCGACCGAGCCCGGCGACAGGCAGGGCTCGCAGCGCGTCGCGAGGATCGCGAGCGATCGCGAGCCATCCCGCTCGACGGCGACCAGCACGAGCCCGCCGATCGCGACGGGGTCGTCCCCGTCGACCCCGCGCCGCAGCTCGACGAGGAACTCGCCCGCGATCGCGGCGGCAGGGCGATCTCCCGCAGAGCCCGCCGGCGCGAGCCGGGGCGCGATCGCCCGGAGTCCATCGCCCGCGATCACGCCAGGCACGACGCGCAGTGGGGGAAGGCTCCCTCGGAAGTCGTGCCGCCAGAGCGGACAGGGGTCGATCGGCGTCGACTCCTCGACGCCGCGAAGGAGCCCAAGCGGAAGCGTCGCGGCGATCAGGAAGGTCTCGACGGTGAACCTCCTCGCGAGGAGCGGCTCGCGCGGGCGAGACGACTCGAGCTCATCGATCTCCTCGGCGAGCGACGCGAGACGCTCGTCGACGATCCGATCGACGAGCGCCGTCGCGCCCTCCACGATCTGGTCGGAAGGGCGCGGCGCATCGTCGGCCGAGGCGCGGGGCGCGCCCGGACCCGCGAGTGCCACGGCGAGGGCGATGCGCAGCGGGCGAGCGATGGACCGTGGGGATCGACCACGAGTGATCACGGGCATGGCGGGCTCGTGCCTGGAGGCGGGCGCGGCGACGTCGACCCCGCCCCGCCCGCGTGGTCGCGCGAGGACGACCACGCGGATCGGGAAGGGGAGGGTCCGATGAGGCAGGGCGCGAGGTCAGTTGACCTCGAAGCCGGCGACGGCGATCGCGGTCGCGGCCGCCGAGCCGGCGTTCACCGTCGCGGCGACGCTGGTGCTCATGCCGGCGCTGCCGCGGCGGGTGATCGGTCGGTTCGTGAAGGCGCAGTAGGTGCGGTCGGGTCGGACCGCGTAGCTCGCGCCGCCGCTCGCGGCGCCGGTCCCCTGGAGGCTCCAGCGCGCCTCGCGGGACATGGAGCCGATCATCGACAAGTTGGAGTCCTCGACCGACGCGCCGATGTTGCCCTCGAACTCGAGCCGCGAGCTCGACGCGTCGTAGCGGACCGAGGCATCGATCGCCCGCGGCTCGAGGAGCGCCGAGGCGTTGCCGAGCGACGCGCAACTGCCGGCGACGGTCGAAGCCGCCGTCGAGACGCAGCCCATCTGGGGCGAGCAGGTCACGCTGATCGACATGCCCGCGAAGCCGGTCGCGGCGAGGGAGACGAGCCGCGGCGACGCCGGTCCCGCGCCCTCCCAGTACTCGCGCATCTGGGTCTGGAAGGAGGCGGCGATCGAGGTCGCCTGGCTTCCCGTCCCGGCGAAGATTGACTGACCGGAGAGCATCGTCATGCAGCTCGCGAAGGAGGGGCGGCTCTCCGCGGTGCGATGGCGGTGCCAGCGCGTGAGACCCATGGTGAACTCGAGGCGATCGTCGATCGGCTGCGCGGGGCTGCCGGCATGGCTGATCGGCGGGCGCACCCAACCGCCGGGACCGGGCTGGCAGACGAAGGTCGGCGGCACGCCGCCCTCCTCGCCGTCCGGATCCGGCGGCACGCAGGGAAGCTCGACGTAGGGCGGGCACGGAGGCGGACTCGCCGCGGCGGCGCTGGTCACGCCGAGGATCGCGGCGATCAGCAGCGTCAGGGATCCTGCGGCGCGGAGCGAGGACGCGACCCCGATCGAGGCGGCAGAGGCATCGGCGACGGTCGAGGTCGATGCATCAAGCGGACAAGGCACGCTGACGTGGGGGCTCGACATGACGGACTCCTCGGACCCCGACCGGCGGGACCGCGGGACCATCCCGCGGGTTCCCGCCGTGTCGCCGGGTCGAGGGCGGAACCTACGGCTCGCCGAGCGGGGGACCTCGGATCGAGGCGGAAGTTCCGAGGATCGGTGCTGGCGATCGATCGCGCATCTCTCGGCGCGACGCGTCGCGTGCCGGCCCGCTCGTGTCCTTGAACCCTGCGTGTCCTTGAACCCTCTGCGTGTCCTTGAACCCTGCGTGTCCTTGAATCCCTTGAACCCTGCGTGTCCTTGAACCCTGCGTGTCCTTGAAGCCTGCGTGTCCTTGAATCCCTGAATCCCTTTGAACCCTCTGGGTGTCCTTGAACCCCTTTGAACCCTGCTCCCGCGATGGCGGCATCGCCGCGGCACCCCGCCATCCCTGTGCGGGAGGCGGCAGGATCGACCGATAGACTTTCTCGGACAACCTCGTGCTGCCCCCGTAGCTCAGGCGGATAGAGCAAGCGCCTTCTAAGCGCTAGGTCGCCCGTTCGAATCGGGCCGGGGGCGTTCCGAACGAAGCCTCAGGGGAGGGCGGCGCCCACGCCCGCGGGTCGATCGCGACGTCGAGGCGCCCTCGCGGCGCGAGTGGTCGCGGGTCGTCGCGGGTCGTCGCGGGTCGTTCTCAACGCGAGCCGTCGTCGATCGCGGATCGTCGTCGATCCGCGCCACCGTCGACTCATCGTGCATCCTCGCGCCATCGCCGCCAGGCCGCGCGGGTCGCGGCGACCGCGACGTTGCGGAGGAGCCTCGCCCGGCGGGTGTCCGCGGTCTCGAGGCGCGGGGCGTCGAGCCGGCGTCGGATGGGGGCGAGGTCGGCGCGAGCGGCGGCGGTCGCCGCGGCGCGATCCGTCTCCGCCGCGTCGGCACGCGACGTGTGGGGGCGCGACGTCCGGGGACGCGACCACTCGAGCAGACCCCATCCCTCCGGCACCTCGCGCGGCTGGAGAAGCCCCCGCGGACACAGCACGAAGCAGTGATCGGCGAGGCGGTATCGGCGGAGGAGGTCGAACTTGCTGCGCCCGTAGAGCTCCCGCTCGATGGTCTCGAGCCGCTCGAGCACCGTGCGGTAGGCGCCGATGCGGGTCGCGGAGAAGTCCCAGGACTCCTCCTCCTCGAAGAGCCCCGCCTCGATCTTCCGGAGGTGCGGCTCGTGACGCTTGATGCGGACCTCCTCGATGCGGCGGGCCTGCGCCCGCAGCCGCTCGCGCTCGGCGAGGAGCGCCTCGCGCGTCGAGTCGTTTCGGTGGAAGTCGGCGCGGGACTGCTTGCACTCGATGACGATCGTGCGGGGGCGACGCGGACCGCCGCGTCGCCGCGGACCTCGACGCGCCTCGCCGGATGGATCGACCATCGCCTCGAAGAGCCCCGGTCCCGCGTCGATCGATTCCGACGCGCCGAGCTTGACGGGCGCAGCGCTCCGACGCAGCGGTCTCGGCTCGGGCAGGGGACCTTCCTCGGCATCGTCGAGCCAGCCCGCCGCGTCGAGGCGCCATCGCCCGATCGGGCAGGTGACCTCGGTCGCGACCGCGCGGCAGCCGATCTCGAGGAGCCACCGCACCGCCGTCGCCCTGAGCCGTCGATGAGTCCGCGTCTCCATGCCAGCCTCCGTGCCGCGACCTCCGCGTGGGCGGAGGTCGGCGGATCGCGTCGCGTTCATGCCCCTCGTGGTCGTCGCGGCGTCCGTGCCGCGGGACCTAGCGGGAGGTCGGATTGTCGCCGTCGCGGATCGCGGCGGAAGCGTCACCGGGCAACTTCGCAAGCGATCGTCCTTCGTCGCGACCCCGCGGACCGCGGAGGGGGCGCCGGGTCGCCCGGTCGTTCAGGCGAAGAGCGACCGGTGCGCGTCGCGGAGCACCCGCTTCTGGACCTTGCCCATCGCGTTGCGGGGAAGCTCGGCGAGGACGATCACCCGCTTGGGGCACTTGAACCCCGCGAGGCTCTCCCGCGCCGCGGCGATGAGGCTCCGCTCCTCGGGCGGCGCCGCGGGCTCCGTCGCGACGACCGCCGCGACCACCGCCTCGCCGAGGTCCGGATGCGGCACGCCGAAGACGGCGCTCTCCCCCACGCCGGGCAGGCGGTCGAGCACCATCTCGATCTCCTTGGGGTACACGTTGAGCCCGCCGGAGATCACCATGTCGCTCGCTCGCCCGACGAGGCGCAGCATGCCGTCCGGCTCGAGGCGCCCGAGGTCGCCGCTCACGAAGAAGCCGTCGGGTCGGAAGTCGGTCGCGCGGCGCTCGGGCATGTTCCAGTAGCCGCGGGAGACGCTCTCGCCGCGGATCTCGACCGCCCCGACCCCGCCGGGCGCGACCGCGCGACCCTCGTCGTCGGCGAGGCGCAGCTCGACGCCGGGCAGCGCCCGACCGACCACGCCCGGTCGCCGCGCCGACTCGTCGTCGTAGGGGTTCGAGGCGATCATGCCCGCCTCGGTCATGCCGTATCGCTCGAGGATGCGCCGACCCGTCCGCGCCTCGAACTCGAGGAAGGTCTCCTCGAGGAGCGGCGCCGAGCCGCTGATGAACGCGCGGATCCCGCCGAGACGGTTCCGTTGGAAGGACGGCTCGGCGAGCAGCCGGACGTAGTGCGTCGGGACGCCCATGAAGAGCGTGCACCCGTCGAGGAGCCGCGCCGCCTCCGCGGCGTCGAAGCGCGGTCGCCAGAGGATCTCGCCGCCGCTTGCGAGCAGGGTGTGGAGCGCGACGAAGAGCCCGTGCACGTGGTCGATGGGAAGGACGTGGAGCAGGCGGTCGCGGCCGCTCCGACGCTCGCCCGCCGCGGGATGATCGAACCGCCACGCCTCGAGGAGCGATCGGGCGTTCGCCGCGAGGTTCCGGTGGCTCAGCATCGCGCCCTTGCTGCGACCGGTCGTGCCGGAGGTGTAGAGGATCGCGGCGAGGTCGTCCGGCGCGACCGCCTCGATCGACGGATCCTCGCTCGCGAGCGAGGCATCGACGAGGAGCGAGCCGGTTCGTGCTCCGAGCGACCGCACCTCCCGGACGCCCGCCGCCGCGACCGTCGCGGCGTGCCGCGGCTCGTCGCCCGGACGGCAGACGACGAGTTGGGGTCGCGCGTCCTCGATGAACCGCCCGCACTCGACCGGCGTCGCCCCGCCCTGCAGGGGCAGGTAGACGGCGCCGACCCGGAGGCACGCCACATAAAGAAGGACGGACTCGACCGACTTCTCGGACTGCACCGCGACGCGGTCGCCCGGCGCGACGCCGAGCGAGCGGAGGGTCCCCACGAGCCGGCGGATCCGACGTTCGAGTTCCCCATGCGAGAGCGTCTCGCCCTCCGGCTCGACGATCGCCGCCGCACGAGGGTCGCGCGAGCCCTCGAGGAGGAGCGAGGCGAGGTTGTGGTCGCGGTGGCTCGACATGCCGATCGACCCGGCACGATACGGCGTCGGGGGCGGGGGCGACGATGCGGCATGCAATGCGGAGGGCGGCGTCCCGTTGCCGACTCGCGCGGACGATCCTGACCGCGCCGCGCGACTCGCCGATGATCCGAAGGGAAGCTCGATGCTCGAACCCGGAGCCTCGATCGCTCGACGTGAGACAGCCTCCTCCTGGATGACCTCCGGGATGACCTCCTGGATGACCCGCGTCGCGCCCGCGAGCCTCCTGCTCGCGGTGCTCGCCGCCTGCGCCGAGGCGCCGCCCGCGGGGGCTGCTCGGCAGGAGGATCCGAGCGCGTCGAGCGCCGAGGTCGCGAGCATCGACGACGTGGTGAGCCCACGTGCGCCGACCGATCCGCCGCGAGCGGAGCCGGACGCCGCGAGGTCGGAGTCCGTCGAGGACCGCCGCGCCGCCCTCGCCGCCGCCGGCGAGGTCGCCGCCGAGTACTCCCGCCGCTTCAAGGGGCACGCCCTCCTCGTCCTCCTCGACGGCGAGATCGTCTACGAGCGCTACGAGGCGCCCTGGACCGCGACTAGCCGCCATCCCCTCGCGAGCGGGACGAAGAGCTTCGTCGGGGTCCTCGCGGCGGCGGCGGTCGAGGATGGGTTGATCACGTGGGAGCAGCCGGTCGCGGAGGTGATCACCGAGTGGCGGGATGATCCTCGCAAGTCGAGGATCACCGTGCGGCAGCTGCTCGAGCTCTCGAGCGGGCTCGATCCCGCCGACTCGACCCTCGGAAGCCGCGGTGGTGGTCTGATCGGTCGAATGATCGGCGCCGACCGCCCCTCGCGTCGGGGCGCGTCGTCGGACGCCGCGCCGGTGAGGGACAAGTTCGCCGCGAGCATCGAGGTGCCGATGCGCGACGAGCCGGGGGCTCGGTTCCGCTATGGACCGAGCCACTTCTTCGCGTTCGGCGAGATGCTCGAGCGGGTGCTCGCCGACGCACGCAGCGAGGGTCGCCTCGAGGACGAGTCGCTCGAGGCGTATCTCGACCGCCGCGTCCTCGCGCCGAGCGGGCTCGGCGGCGCGAGCCGCAGCTGGGGTCGCGATCGCGCGGGAAACCTGAACCTGCCAGGGGGTGCCCGGCTCACGGCTCGGGAGTGGGCGCGCTTCGGCGAGTTCGTGCGCCGCGGCGGTCGCGTGGATGCGGAGGGCGGCGAGGTCTCGGCGATCGACGAGGAGGTGCTCCTTCGCTGCTTCGAGCCGAGCGCCGCGAACCCCGCGTACGGTCTGACCTGGTGGCTGCCTCGCGCGGACGCGGTGGAGGCGGCGCCGGAGGCGGACGGCTCGATCGGCGAGCGGGTGGTGGCGCGGGGACTGCAGCGGCAGGTGAGCCAGGTTCCTCGCGGCGCGGTTTCCGGACGCGCGGGCGGTGGAGATCCCGATCCGTCGCTCCGGATCTGGATGGCGGCGGGTCTCGGCAAGCAGCGGCTCCACGTCCTTCCCGATCACGGGCTCGTCGTCGTCCGCTTCGGCGAGAGCTTCGCCGGCGTGCAGCGGTTCGACGATCGCCAGATCCTCGGGCCGCTGCTCGAGGCTCTTGAGGTCGAGGCTGAGGTCGAGGCTGAGGTCGAGGCTGAGGTTGAGGCTGAGGTTGAGGCTGAGGTTGAGGGTGCGGTCGAGTTGGGGGTCGAGTCTGGCGCTGGCGAGGCGACGACCGAGGAGTGAAGTTCGATCCGGAGTCCCGACTCCGAGTCGCGTCGCGGGGCGAAGGGCGACGAGCGAGGCGGCCCGAAATCCCGACCCTCTTTCCGGGGTCGGCGGTTCCGCCTACACTCGGCGACCCAGCGCATTCCGCGTCGGATCACCCCATGAGATGACGGCGACGGCGGGTTCCTCCGCCCGAACCCAAGGGAGAGTCCCCTCGATGGCTGCCAAGCGACCCATCTACATGGACAACGCCTCGACGACCCGCTGCGATCCGCGGGTGGTGGAGGCGATGCTTCCGTACTTCACCGAGAAGTACGGCAACTCCTCGAGCCGCAACCACGCCTTCGGGTGGGAGGCGGAGGACGCGGTCGAGCACGCCCGCGAGCAGGCGGCGGCGCTGATCGGGGCGAATCCCAAGGAGATCGTCTGGACCTCCGGCGCGACCGAGGGCAACAACCTCGCCATCAAGGGCGCCGCGCGGATGTACGCGAAGGGTCCCGACGGCACCACCGGTCGCGGGCACGTCATCACCGCGGCGCACGAGCACAAGGCGGTGCTCGACCCGTGCAAGCGGCTCCAGCGCGAGGGCTTCGACGTCACCTTCCTCGATCCGCCGGCGGACGGCGTGATCACCGCGAAGGCGGTCGAGGCGGCGATGCGGCCCGACACCATCCTCGTCTCGATCATGTGGGCGAACAACGAGATCGGCACCATCAACGAGGTGCCCGAGATCGGTCGGCTCTGCCATGACCGCGAGGTGATCCTGCACACCGACGCGACGCAGTGGGTCGGCAAGATGCCGACCGACGTCGAGCGCGACCACGTCGACCTGCTCAGCTGGTCGGGTCACAAGATCTACGGACCGAAGGGCGTCGGGGCGCTCTACGTGCGCCGCCGCAAGCCGCGGGTCCGGCTCGAGGCGCTCCTCGACGGCGGCGGGCACGAGCGGGGGATGCGCTCGGGCACCCTCGACGTCACCGGCATCGTCGGCTTCGGCAAGGCGTGCGAGCTCTGCAAGACGGGGATGGACGGCGAGGGCGCCCGCCTGCTCGCGTTGCGCCGCCGCCTCGAGGTCGAGCTCGCCAAGCGCCTCGACGTGGTGAAGGTGAACGGTCACGCCGAGCGGCGGCTCCCGCACCTCGCGAACATCAGCTTCGGCTTCGTCGAGGGCGAGAGCCTGATGATGGGGATCAAGAACATCGCCTGCTCCTCGGGTTCCGCCTGCACGAGCGCGAGCCTCGAGCCGAGCTACGTCCTCAAGAGCCTCGGCGTGGGCGACGACCTCGCCCACAGCTCGCTGCGGCTCTCCCTCGGTCGATGGAGCACCGACGCCGAGGTGACCGAGGCGATCGACTCGATCGTGAAGGCGGTGAACCACCTCCGCGCGATGAGCCCCCTCTACGACCTGCACCGCGAGGGCATCGACCTCAGCACCATCCAGTGGCAGGCGCACTAGCGAACGACCCGACGGAACCGACGGCGGCGCCCCGGGCGTCCCGTGCACGAAAGGACCTCAGACCATGGCGTACAGCGACAAGGTCGTCGACCACTACCAGAACCCCCGCAACGTCGGCAGCTTCGGCACCTCCAAGGAGGTCAAGGAGCGGCGGGACGTCGGCGTCGGCATCGTCGGCGCGCCCGAGTGCGGCGACGTGATGCAGCTTCAGATCAAGGTCACCCCGCAGGGGGTGATCGAGGACGCCAAGTTCAAGTGCTTCGGCTGCGGCTCCGCGATCGCCTCGAGCTCCCTCGCCACCGAGTGGATCAAGGGGCGGACGCTCGACGAGGCGGAGGGAATCCGCAACACCCAGATCGTCGAGGAGCTGAGCCTCCCGCCGGTCAAGATCCACTGCTCGGTGCTCGCGGAGGACTCGATCCGAAGCGCCATCGCCGACTATCGTCGCAAGAACGGCCTCGCCGCCGCGTCCTCCCCGACCGCCGGCGCCGCCTCGCACTGATCCCGCCGCGACCCTCGCGCGGGGCGAACCCTCTCCAGGAACCAACGCCATGCCCGTGATCGTCACCGAGAACGCCGCCCGAGAGATCGACACCATCGTCCGCCAGCAGGGACTCGATCCCGCGAAGATCCGCCTCCGCGTCGGCGTGAAGGGCGGCGGCTGCAGCGGCTTCTCCTACCTCCTCGACCTCACCGAGGTGCAGAAGGAGACCGACGAGTCCTGGGACTACTCCTTCGAGCGCAAGGCGGCGCCCTCGACCGCGGCGCTCGCGGGCGGCGGCACCGCCGTCGCGACCGCCCCCGAGCGGTTCAGCGTCCGCGTGATCTGCGATCCCAAGAGCTACCTCTACCTCGACGGCACCGTCGTCGACTTCAAGGACGAGATCATGGGTCGCGGCTTCGTCTTCAACAACCCGAACGCGACGAGCAGCTGCGGCTGCGGCTCGAGCTTCAGCGCCTGACCGCGACCGCGGCGAGACCCGCCCTCGACCTCCCGACGCCCGCCGTCCCCGGACGGCGGGCGTTTCTCGTGTCGGGAGCGACCGTCGCCTCGGATAGACCCGGGACATGACCCGGCGCGAGCAAGAGTCCGATCCCGGAAGCGATCCCCGCCGCATGGCGCGGGTCCTCGGCCCGGGCGAGCTCGGCGCTCCTGATCCAGACGCGGACTTCTGGCTCGATCGCAGCGACGCGGAGCGGATCGCGGCACTCGAGCTTTGTCGGGAGGCTTGCTATGGACGAGTCGCCGTTCGCGGACGACTTGCGCGAGTTCTTGAGGTTGCTCGCGACGCATGAAGCGTCCTTCATGCCGCGCCTCGCGATGCTCGGCACGGGGCTCACGATCGCTCGATCGCCCGCAGCGCCGTCGTCGCCTCGTCGACGAGCGACTGCGCGGAGAGCGGCCCGCCCACCGCCTGCCGCATCCATGCGTCGGGCGTCAGGAGCCCGATCGAGCAGATCCGCTTCGTCTCCGCGGCGAGGTCCTTCCCGCGCATCGCGGTCGCGACCTGCTGCGAGATCATCCGCCCAAGCGCGTAGTCGGGCAGGTAGAGCGGGTGGGCGATCATGTGCTGGTACGCGCCGAGCAGGTGGTAGGGATCGGCGCCGAAGTCCTCGGCGAAGAACTCCGCCCAGACCTCCCGGGAGATCCGCAGCAGCGCCTCGCGGAGGGAGGCGGGAGTCGCGGCGTCGCCCTGCGAGTACAGCCAGCGCCAGGTGCGGAGCTCGACGAGTCCTGGTCCCGCGATCTGGCAGGCCATCAGCATCCCGGAGATGGTGGACTCGTGCTCCGCCCGCGCCGCGGCGGCGGGGTCCTCCAGCCCGAGCACCCGCTTCGCGAGTCCCTGATAGAGGAACGCGAACGCCTCGGTGCAGGCGGTGTTGGGCACGCCGCGCAGGGAGGTCCGCGGGACGAAGAAGGTCGAGCAGAGCTGCTCGAGGTTGTGCCCGAGCTCGTGCATCGCGGTGTCGAAGCCGTCCCAGCCGAGCTCGTCCTTCAGGCGGTTCGTGCGGAGCCAGGCGCCGTACTCGCCGAGCTGCGGCCGCATCGCGTGCCCCGAGCCCCGGGCGATCTCGACCCGCACGCGGCGCCCGAGGAACTCCGCGTCGCCTTCGGCGAAGCCGAGCCCGCGGAGGATCTCGGGCAGGCGCGCCTCGAGCTCCCGCTCGTCGCGGCAGAGCCGGCGGACCGCGGCGTTGAGCTCCTCCGCGGGACGCTTCTCGAAGAGGTCGTCGAAGTAGACGTCGAAGGGCTCGAGCGGACGGTTCAGCCGACGCCGCAGCAGCGCCGCGAGGTCGCGGCGGACCGGCGCCCGGAGCAGGTCGACGAGCAGCTGCTCGCCCACCGCCTCGGGGATCTCGCGGTCGAGCCCGAACTTGCGGTCGATCGCGGTCGGGTGATCCGGATGGTGCGGATCGACCGCGCGGGCGAGGCGGAACTGGTCGATCCACCGCTCGTAGCGGGCGAGCCCCATCGTCTCGCCCGCCGGTCGCCCGCCGATCGTGTTGCGGGCGGGATCCCAGTCCTCCTTGGCGGCGCGGTCCAGTACCGCCTTCGGCACGCTGCCGTCGATGGTGCGGGCGAGGACCCACGCGAGCGCCCGCTGCTTGCGGACGCCCTCGGGATCGTTGTAGCCCGCCTTGATCTCCTCGCGGACGAGCCAGTGGGTGAGGAGCGCCCGGTCCGGCTCGAACCACCGCTTGCCCTGCGGGTCGACCATCGTGCCGACCGGCACGTGGAAGTGGGCGACCCAGTCGTTCGCCTCGAAGGAGATGCGGCGCGCGAGGTCCGCGACCTCCTTGGGAATCCGCGGCGAGAAGGATCCGGCGACCCGTGCCTCCGCCCAGCGGTCGGGGCTCCAGGCGCGACCCTCCGCGAGCATGCGGTCGAGGGTCGGCTTCTCGAAGTTGAGGAGCGCGACGAACGCGAGCTTCTGCGCGTAGCACTGCTCGGCGAGGTCGGGCGCCGGGTCGAAGGTCGCGAGCATCGCGTCGACCTTCGGCATGTCGTCGCCGACGAGGTCGCTCCAGCGGCGCAGGTTCCGCCGCATCTCGTAGAGGTGTCCCTCGACCTGCTCGAGGGCGACCTCGAGGCGGTCGAGCAGGCGCCGGCGGTCCTCGGGGGATGCCGCGAAGTGATCGACGCAGAACTGCCGGAACGCCGCGGCGTCGCCGTCGGAGCCGCGCCACGACCGGGCGCACTGGGCGACCCCGAGCGCGGCGCGATCGCGCGAGGCGGCGCCATGCGCGGCGACGATCGCCTCGACCGCGGCGGCGCGGTCGGAGTCGGCGAGGGCGGGGGCGACGCGGGGCATCTCGGTGGTGGTCATCTCCGAAAGGTAGCCGCGCGAGCGCCTCGCGCCGACCGGGCTCCCGCCGCGCGATCCGGTACGCTCCCGGTCATGACGGCGGCGGACGTCGGCGGCATCACGGCTCGATCGCATGCGGCGGGGGTGCGGCTTCGATCGCTCTCCCGCGTGTTCGCGCCGGGGACGCCGGCGGCGGTCGAGGCGCTGCGGTCGGTCGACCTCGAGGTCCCGCCCGGCTCCTTCACGGCGCTGATCGGTCCCTCCGGCTGCGGCAAGACGACGATCCTGCGGATCCTCGCGGGGCTCGACGAGGCGTCCTCGGGCACGATCGAGTACGCGGGCGGCGTCGAGGGCGCCGAGCCTCGGCTCGGCTACTGCTTCCAGGAGCCGCGGCTCCTGCCGTGGCGCACCGTCGCCGCCAACGTCGCGCTGCCGCTCGAGCTTTCCGGCGTGCCGAAGCAGGAGCGGCGGATGCGGGCGGCGACCGCGCTCGGCAAGGTCGAGCTCTCGGGGTTCCTGCGGGCGATGCCCGCCGCGCTCTCGGGCGGCATGAAGATGCGGGCGTCGGTCGCCCGCGCGATCGTGGCGGACCCGCAGCTTCTCCTCCTCGACGAGCCGTTCGGGGCGCTCGACGACGTCACGCGGTACCGGCTCGACGAGATGCTGCATGCGCTCTGGAGCACCGAGCGCTTCACCACGCTGCTCGTCACCCACTCGATCCCGGAGGCGGTGTTCCTCGCGGAGCGGGTGGTGGTGCTCTCGCCGCGACCCGGTCGGATCATCGGCGAGGTCGCGATCGACCTCCCCGAGCGGACCAAGGAGGCGCGGGGATCCGACCAGTTCTCGCGTCTCGTCCAGCAGGTCTACCGGCTGCTCCTCGCCGCGATGGAGAGCGCCGCATGAGCCGCTGGCGCACCCGGCTTCTGGTGATCGCCCCGCCGGTCGCGGTCATCGCCGCGACGCTGCTCGCGTGGTGGCTGGTCGTGCGGATCTTCGAGGTGCCTGCCTACCTCCTCCCGGCGCCCGGGGCGGTGCTCGACGCGGCGTGGTCGGACCGCGAGCGCCTCGGCTGGGGCGCGGTCTCGACCGCGATCAGCGCGACCAGCGGCTTCGCCGTCGCGGCGGTGGTCGGCGTGACGATCGGCAGCGTGCTCGGGCTCTCGCGGTTCCTCGAGCGCGGGTTCTATCCGCTGACCCTCCTCCTCCAGATGGTGCCGCTCATCGCCCTCGCCCCGATCATCGTGGTCTGGCTCGGCTACGGGACGCCCGCGGTGATCACCTCGGCGGCGATCGTCGCGGTGTTCCCGGTGATCGCGAACACCCTCGGCGGCATGCGGTCGATCGACCGGGAGCTGGAGGAGGTCTTCACCCTCGCGCGGGCGGGGGCGGCGTCCCGGTGGTGGCGGCTCCGCCTCCCGGCGGCGATCCCGAGCATCGTGACCGGTCTCCGCATCGCGGCGGGTCTCGCGGTGATCGGGGCGATCGTCGGGGAGTTCGTCAGCGCCTACGCCGGACCGCGGGCGCCGCTGGGGATGGTCATCGTGGCGGCGATGCGGGACTTCCGCACCGACCTCATGTTCGGGGCGATCGGGCTCGCCGCGATCGTGGGCTTCCTCCTCTTCGGTATCGTGAACCTCGGAGGCTGGCTGCTCCTCCGCCGCTGGCATGCCTCGGCGCGGGAGCCGAGCCGCTGAGCGACCGCGTGGTCCGCGCCTCCGCCTGAGGAGTTCCCTGATGCACTGGTCCTCGTCCATCCTCCGTGCGGCGGCGACCTCGGTCGCGGCGTCGCTCCTCCTCGGCTGCGGCGACGGCGGCACCACCGCGGATGGTCGGACCAAGGTCGCGGTCCAGCTCAACTGGGTGCCGGAGCCCGAGTTCGGCGGCTTCTGGCAGGCGGAGCTCGACGGCGAGTTCGCCAAGGTCGGGCTCGACGTGCAGCTCATCAGCGGCGGTCCCGGCGTCCCCGCGGCGCAGCTGGTCGCCTCGGGCAAGGCGGCGTTCGGCGTGGTCTCGGGTCCCGAGCTCCTCTCGATCAACGAGCAGGGCGCCTCGCTCGTCGCGATCTTCGCGACCTACCAGGGCGATCCCACCGCGATCATGGTGCACGAGTCGAGCCCGTGGCGGACGCTCGCGGAGCTCTGGGCGAGCGACGCAACCCTCGCGTGCGAGTCGAGCCTGCCCTTCGTGATCATGCTCAACCGCACCCATGGCGGCTCGCGGCTCAAGTTCGTCGGGCACTCGACGGGGCTCGCGGACTTCGTGAACGATCCGCGCCTCGCGAAGCAGTGCTTCGTCTTCGCCGAGCCGGTGACCCTCGAGCTGCAGGGGATCCGCACGCGGGTCTTCCCCGCGCGGGAGTCCGGCTTCGATCCCTACACCGCGGTGGTGGTGACGAGCCGCCGATACCTCGACGAGAACCCGGGGACCTGCCGGGCGATGGTGCTGGCGCTTCGGCGCGGCTGGGTGCGCTATCTCGAGGATCCCGCCGCGGCGAATGCGGCGATGACGAAGCTCAACCCCGCCATGAGCCTCGAGGCGATGAACCTCGCCGCCGAGAAGCAGCGGTTCCTCGTCGAGGACGAGACCACCCGCGCGCACGCGGTCGGCTGGATGACCAGCGATCGTTGGCGGACCCTCGCCGAGCAGATGATCTCGCTCGAGAAGCTCAAGGCGGTGCCCTCGACCCTCGAGGGCGACGTGTTCTGGCAGCCGCCCGTCGCGCCGCCCTTGGGCGGCGACGCGGGCTGACCCCGCCGGATCGCCATGGCGGCTCCCCGCACCATCCTCCACGTCGACATGGACGCGTTCTACGCGTCGGTCGAGCAGCGCGACCGCCCCGAGCTCCGCGGCAAGCCGGTGATCGTCGGCGGCAGCGGCGGTCGCGGCGTGGTCGCCTCCGCGAGCTACGAGGCGCGGGCGAAGGGCGTCTCCTCGGCGATGCCGATGGCGATGGCGATGCGGCGCTCGCCCGAGGCGGTGCAGATCAAGCCGCGGATGCAGCGCTACCAGGAGGTCTCGCGGGAGATCCTCGCGATCCTCGAGCAGTTCAGCCCGCTCGTCGAGCCGGTCTCGATCGACGAGGCGTTCCTCGACGCGACCGGCTGCGAGCGGCTGCTCGGCGATGGTCCGACCATCGCCCGCGCGATCCGCCGCAAGGTGAAGGACGCCCTCGATCTTCCCTGCTCGGCGGGCGTGGGACCGAACAAGTTCTGCGCGAAGCTCGCCTCCGACATGGCGAAGCCCGACGGTCTCGCGGTGCTCGCCGAGGAGGGGCTCGCCGAGGCGCTCGCGGAGCTTCCCATCGAGAAGATGTGGGGGGTCGGACCCGCGGGCGCCGCGAAGTTCCGCGCCGCGGGCTACCGCACGTTCGGCGACCTTCAGAAGGCCGACGAGCGCGACCTCGCCAAGCGATTCGGCGAGGGATCGGTGCGGCTCAGGGCGCTCGCCGCCGGTCTCGACGACCGCGCGGTGACGCCCGATCGCGAGGCGAAGAGCGTCGGGCAGGAGCGCACGTTCTCGGTGGACCTCGAGGATCCCGAGCAGCAGCAGGCGGAGCTGCGGCGCTTCGCCGAGCAGATCGGCGAGCGACTGCGCCGCCACCACCGCATGGCGTGGGAGGTCTCCGTCAAGATCCGCACGCCCGAGTACCGCACCTTCTCGCGGAGCCGCCGCCTCGACGAGGGCGCCGACACGACCGGCGCGATCGGCGACGTCGCGTGCGCCCTGCTCGACGAGTTCCTGCGGGAGTTCGCCCGCGGTCGTCCGCAGCCGCTGCGTCTCCTCGGCGTGACCGCGTCGGCGCTGACGCCGAAGGAGGGTCCGGGCGCGCAGCGACCTCTCTTCGAGGATCCGAGCCGCGAGCGCGACCGGCGGATCGATCGGGCGGCGGACTCGGTGCGCGACCGCTTCGGCAGGGGATCGGTGCAACGGGGCGGACCGGAGCCACGGCGAGGTTCATGAGGGGTGGGGCGGGGGCTGCGTCGCACGGGCTCGCGCGGCGGACGCCTTCCGTCGTCGTGGGACTTTGAATCGGTGGACGTGGACCCGGTGGACCCAGTGGACCCGGTGGACAACTGGGTGGGCGAAGCGCTGCAGTGACGGGCGGAAGCCTGCCGAAGCACGGGCAAGCGGAGTCGCGGACGCCTTCCGTCGCACAGGCTCGCGCGGCGGCCGCCTTCCGTCGTCGTGGGACTTCGGATCGGTGGACGTGGACCCGGTGGACCCAGTGGACCCGGTGGACAACTGGGTGGGCGAAGCGCTGCACCTGGATGATGGATGCCTGCCGAAGCACGGGCTTCCAGAGTCACGCACGCCTTCCGCAGCACAGGCTCGCGCGGCGGCCGCCTTCCGTCGTCGTGGGACTTTGAATCGGTGGACGTGGACCCGGTGGACCCGGTGGACCCAGTGGACCCGGTGGACAACTGGGTGGTCGAAGCGCTGCAGTGACGGGCGGATGCCTTCCGAAGCACGGGCTTTCGG
>VGXO01000014.1 GCA_016873275.1 Phycisphaerae bacterium | reverse complement strand
GCTTGCCCGCGAAGGTCGCCACTCGTGCATCGACCGGAGCGGGCGGGACGCCCGCGGTCCACATTGCACGCCCGCGGTCCACATTGCACGTCCGCGGTCCACATTGCACGTCCGCGGTCCACACTGCACGCCCGCGGTCCACATTGCACGTCCGCGGTCCACATTGCACGTCCGCGGTCCACATTGCACGCCCGCGGTCCACATTGCACGTCCGCGGTCCACACTGCACGCCCGCGGTCCACATCGCACGGTCCACATCGCACGGTCGCGGTCCGCATCTCAGGTTCGCCGTCCGCGTCTCGCCACCGTGGTCTGCGTCTCATGAGCGAGGTACACGTGTCACGCGCGATGGCTCCGGCTCTCCCCCGCGCCACATGCGCGGTGCTGCCCGCCGCGACCCCGCGATCTCCGCGCCAGCGCCCGCGCGACGATCCAGCCCCCGCGCTTCAGCCCCGCACGACGAGCGAGTCGAGGAACCGGCGGATCCGCGCGAGCGCCTCGCGCAGGTCGCTCTCGCCGCAGGCGAAGCTGAGGCGGATCGCGCTGCGACCGGCGCCGCCGAAGTCCTCGCCCGGCACGGCGGCGACGAGCGCCTCCTCGAGGAGCGCCTCCGCCGCGTCGCTCGGCGTGCGGAGCGTGCGCCCGCCGGGCGTGACCGCGCCGAGGACCTTGCCGAGCTGCAGGAAGGAATAGAACGCCCCGGAGGGCGGCGGCGCGGAGACGTGCGGCATCGAGGCGACCGCCTCCGCCACGATCCTCGCCCGCGCCGCGAACGCCCGGCGCATCGCCTCGATCCCCGCGGTCGAGCGCTCCGAGAGCGCCTCGACGATCGCGGGCATCAGGAAGGTCGGGATGCCGTTGGTCATCTGCGCCTGCAGCTTGATCATCTGCTGGATCAGCCCGCTCCCGGCGCCGGGCGCCGCGGCGTAGCCGATCCGCCACCCGGTCATCGCGAACGCCTTGCTCATCCCGTTGATCGTGACGGTGCGCTCCGCGACCTCCGGGCACGCCCCGATCGAGAGGAACCTCGCCGCCGGATCGACCTCGGGATAGAGGAGCTTCTCGTAGATCTCGTCGGAGACGACGGAGACCTGCGGATGGCGGGCGAGCATCGCGGCGATCTCCCGCACCATCTCCGGGGGGCAGACGCCGCCGGTCGGGTTGCTCGGGCTGTTGAAGACGAGGACCCGCGTGCGCCGCGTGATCGCCCGCTCGATCGCCGCCGCGGTGACCGCGTAGCCCCGCGCCGGATCCGTCTCGACCTCGACCACGGTGGCGCCGGCGAGCTCGGCGAGCGGTCGGTAGCTCACCCACGCGGGCGTCGGGATCACCACCTCGTCGCCCGGCTCGATCATCGCCTGCATCGCGAGGTAGACCGCGTGCTTCGCGCCGACGGTGATGGTGACGTCCGCCGGCCGCGCCGCGATCGAGTTCTCCCGGGCGAGCTTCGCCGCGACGGCGCCGCGGGCGTCGGCGGTGCCCGCGGTCGGCGCGTAGTGGGTGAGCCCCTTCCGAAGCGCCGCGATCGCCGCCTCGCGGATGTTCTCCGGCGTCGCGAAGTCCGGCTCCCCCGCCCCGAGCGAGATGACCGGCTTTCCCTTCGCCGCGAGATCCCGCGCGCGGGCCGCGGCGGCGAGGGTCGATGACTCGCTCATCCGTGCGATCCGCTCCGCCACGTGCATGCGCGGGAGCATACCGGAGGCGCCGGCGCCCCGGTCCGACGCCACCCGGCTAGACTCCGCCCCATGCACTTTGATTCACATGTCGTGATCGTGGAGGAACTCGAGGCGCGGATCTTGACCATCCGCGACTCTCTTTGACTGGGATTCCAAGAAGTCCCAGCGCGACGGCGTCGAGCAGCGGATGAACGATCCGGGCTTCTGGAACGATCCGGAAGCCGCCCGACGGACCATCGCCGAGTTCAAGACCCTCAAGGCGCAGGTCGATCCGCTCGAGGAGGTGATGCGCCGCTTCGACGATGCCCGCACCGCCCTCGAGCTCGCCAAGGAGGCGGGCGACACCGATCTCCTCACCGAGGCGGACGAGGCGCTCTTCTCCCTCCAAGGGGCGATGGCGAAGGTCGAGCTCCAGTCGCTCCTCTCCGGTCCCCATGACCACCGGAACTGCTTCGTCACCATCCAGGCGGGCGACGGCGGCACCGAGGCGGACGACTGGGCGTCGATGCTGGAGCGGATGTACCTCTACCTCTGGGAGTCCCGGGGTTGGAAGGCGGAGGAGATCAACCGCGTTCCGGGCACCGAGGCGGGGATCAGCGAGGTCGCCTACCACCTCAAGGGTCCCTACGCCTACGGCGTCATGAGCTGCGAGCGCGGCACCCACCGGCTCGCCCGGGTGAGTCCCTTCAACGCCCAAGGCAAGCGGCAGACGAGCTTCGCGACGGTGGACGTCACCCCGGAGTTCGAGGAGCGGGACGTCGAGATCCCCGACCGCGACATCGAGGTCACCCCCTTCGTGCGGGCGTCGGGTCCCGGCGGTCAGAACGTGAACAAGGTCGCGAGCGCCATCCGCATCGTCCACAAGCCGACCGGGATCATGGTGGTCGCCTCGACCTACCGCGACCAGCCGCAGAACCGCCGGCAGGCGCTGCAGGTGCTCCAGGCGAAGCTCGAGCAGATCGAGGAGGAGAAGCGCCAGGCGGAGCTCGACGCGGCGACCGGCGGCAAGGTGGACCGCGGCTGGGGGACGCAGATCCGAAGCTACGTCTTCTACGACAACCGCGTGAAGGACCACCGGACCGGATTCGAGATGGGCAATCCCCAGGCGGTCCTCGACGGCGACCTCGAGGGGTTCATCGACGCGGAGCTCAAGCGGCGCCGCAGCGACCGCGAGCGAGCCTCGAAGGGCGGCTGACCGCGCCGCGGCGCCGGGCGGAGGTCGGTCGCTGGAACCTCGCGGTGCCCGCCTGCCCCGCGCCCGACTGCCCGCGCGATCATCGCCCGCCGCGGCGGCGTTCTTGCTGGTCGCCGCCCCCGATCGGGGCGATATTCACCGCATGACCGCCTCCGACCTCCCCGCCGACTTCGTCGACTTCGGCCGCGACCTCTGCTGCCGCCATCCCGAGAACGCCCGCCGCGAGTGGCTCGTCACCAACGGGCTCGGCGGCTACGCCTCCGGCACGATCGGCGGGACGCTCGGTCGTCGCTACCACGGCATGCTGATCGCCGCGACGAAGCCGCCCACCGAGCGGCGGCTCCTCCTCACGAAGCTCGACGAGGTGCTCCAGACCGGCAAGGAGAGCGTGCCCCTCTCCGCGAACCTCTGGCAGGGCGGCGTGGTCGAGCCGACCGGCTTCGTGCACGCCGAGCGGTTCCGTCTCGTCGGCACGATCCCCACCTGGTCCTATGCGGTCGGGCCCTACCGGATCCGCAAGCAGGTCTTCATGGTGCATGGCGCGAACCGCGTCGTCGCGCGGTACGAGCTCCTCCGCGGACCGGGTCCGGTCGCCCTCCGGGTGCAGGCGCTCGTCAACCACCGCGGGCACCATCAGCTCACCGGGACGCGGGCGTTCAGCGCCGCGGTCACCCCCGTCGCGGACGGGCTGCGGATCTCGCTTCCCGCGGTCGGCGGGCTCGGCGGACTTGATCTCTTCCTGCAGGCGGAGCGCTGCGTGGCGGAGCCGCGCGGCGAGTGGTTCGAGAACTTCCTGCTCCCGGTCGAGTGGTCGCGGGGCTACGACCACCTCGACAACAACCTGCACGCCGCCGACCTCGTGCTTCGGCTCGAGCCGGGCGGCTCCGCCGCGGTCGTCGCCGGCACCGAGCTGCTCCCCTCGGTCGATGGAGGGGCGCTCCTTGCCGCGGAGATGCGGCGGCAGCAGGCGCTCCTCGAGCAGGCGCAGGCGACCGCCGCCCCGCCGCCGATCCGCCACCTCGTCCTCGCCGCCGACCAGTTCATGGTCCGCCGCGAGGCGGGCGGTGCCGTCGGCACCTCGGTGATCGCCGGATACCCGTGGTTCTCCGACTGGGGTCGCGACACCATGCTGAGCCTGCCCGGGCTCTGCCTCGCCACCGGTCGCCACGACGAGTCGGCGGAGATCCTCCGCACCTTCGCCCGCTACCTGAAGCAGGGACTCCTGCCCAACCGCTTCCCCGACGACGCGGCGCCGCCGGAGTTCAACAGCGTCGACGCGTCGCTGCTCTACCTCGAGGCGGTGCGGCGCCACGTCGCCGCGACCGGCGATCGCCGGCTCGTCGGCGAGCTCTGGAGCTCGCTCACCTCGATCATCGACGCCTACTCGGCGGGGACCATGCACGGGATCGGCGTCGATCCGTCGGACCACCTCCTCGCCGCGGGCGAGAAGGGCCTGCAGCTCACCTGGATGGACGCGAAGGTCGGCGACTGGGTCGTCACGCCGCGCCGCGGCAAGCCGATCGAGGTGAACGCGCTCTGGTACAGCGCGCTCCGCACGATGGCCGACTTCGCCGCGATGCTCGGCAAGCCGGCGCGTGCCTTCGTCGACCAGGCGGCGCAGGTCGCCGACTCCTTCGACCGCTTCTGGAATCCCGAGACCGGCTGCTGCTACGACGTCCTCGACGGACCAGATGGCTCCGACGCCTCGATCCGACCGAACCAGCTCATCGCCGCGTCGCTCCACCACTGCCCGCTCGACGCCGACCGCCGCCGGCGGGTGGTCGCGATCGGGCTCGAGCGCCTGTGGACCTCGCTCGGCGTGCGGACGCTCGATCCCGCCGACCGCGACTACCTCGGCAGCTACCGCGGCAACCAGCGACTCCGCGACTCCGCGTACCACCAGGGCACCGCGTGGCCGTGGCTGATGTCGCCGCTTCTCCTGGCGCATCACGCGATCCATCAGGACGACGAGTTCGTCCTCGCGGCGCTCCGACCCTTCCTCGACCACCTGAAGGACGCCGGGCTCGGCTCGGTCAGCGAGGTCGTGGACGGCGACCCGCCGCACGAGCCGGGCGGCTGCATCGCGCAGGCGTGGTCGGTCGCGGGCGCGCTTGACCTGTGGATGAAGGTCCACGCGGCGGCGCCGCCGCGGACGCCGCCCGCGCGATCCGCGAAGCGGTCGGCGAAGCCCGCCAAGCGTCCCGCCGCGAAGGGCACGACCCGCCGCGCGAAGGCGAGCGCGAAGCGGCGCTGATCCCGTATCCTGCGTGGATGGCGAAGAAGAAGGCTCGACCCGCGGCGGCGAAGGCTCCACCGAAGGCTCGCACCGCGTCGTCGAGGACCTCGACCGCGCCATCGACGAAGAAGACTTCGTCGGCGACCCGGCCGGTCTCGACGAAGTCCCCCAAGAGCAAGTCCTCCGCCGGCAGGACCTCCGCGACGCGACCGACCACGCCTCCGAAGGGACCGAAGCCCTCCGGTCCGACCCGCATGCCGATGGGCGGCTCGCCCCGCGTGGAAATCCCCGCGAAGCCCGGTCCGGTGGGACTCGTCGTCCGCGATCCGAGCAATCCCGAGGTCAATCGGATCCTCGACGACCGGGACCACGTCGCGCCTTGGCGGTTGTGGGGTCCCTACGTCACCGAGCGGCAGTGGGGCACGGTGCGGGAGGACTACAGCGCCGACGGCAACGCGTGGGACTACCTCCCGCATGACCACGCGCGGAGCCGCGCGTACCGCTGGGGCGAGGACGGCATCGCGGGCGTCTCCGACTTCGAGCAGCGGCTCTGCCTCTCGCTCTCCCTCTGGAACGGTCGCGACCCGATCCTGAAGGAGCGGTTCTTCGGGCTCACCAACAACGAGGGCAACCACGGCGAGGACATCAAGGAGCTCCACTGGTACCTCGACGCGACGCCGTCGATGTCCTACCTAAAGATGCTCTACAAGTACCCGCAGGCCGAGTACCCCTATGCGGCGCTCGTCCGCGAGAACCGGGCGCGAGGCCGGCACGAGCCGGAGTACGAGCTCCTCGACACCGGCGTCCTCGATGACGGGCGCTACTTCGACGTCGTCGTCGAGTACGCGAAGGCCGGACCCGAGGACCTCCTGATGCTCGTGGAGGCGTTCAACCGCGGTCCCGATCCCGCGGACCTCTGGATCGTCCCGCAGCTCTTCTTCCGCAACACCTGGAACTGGGAGCAGAACCCGCTGCACCCGCGGCTCGCCCTCACCTCCGCCGGCACGATCGTCGCCGACCACCACACCCTCGGCGAGTACACCCTCGCGAGCGATGGTCGCCCGCAGATCGTCCTCTGCGAGAACGAGACGAACGTCGAGCGCCTCTACGGTCAGCCGCGTGACGGTCGGGTCTTCAAGGACGGCGTCAACGACTTCGTGGTCGGCGGTCGCGCCGACGCGGTCAGGCTCGAGGGCTCGGGCACGAAGGCGGGGATCATCCACCGCGCGACGATCCCGCCCGGCGGCTCGATGCGGGTCAAGCTCCGCCTCGCGGCGAGGATCCCGCGGCAGCCGATGAGCGACTTCGACGCGATCCTCGACGCACGGTGCCGGGAGTCCGACCGCTTCTACGAGTTCTTCGCCGACCGCGTCCCCGACGACGACCATCGCCTCGTGCAGCGGCAGGCGTTCGCGGGACTCATCTGGACGCGGCAGTACTTCAACTACGACGTCAGGCTCTGGCTCGACGGCGACCCCACGCAGCCGCCGCCGCCCGCCTCGCGCCTGCAGGGACGGAACCGCCACTGGCGGAACTTCTCGACCGAGTACGTGCTCTCGATCCCGGACAAGTGGGAGTACCCCTGGTTCGCCTCGTGGGACCTCTCCTTCCACTGCGTCGCGTTCGCGGGCATCGATCCGGAGTTCGCGAAGAAGCAGATCAAGCGCCTGCTCCATGACCGCGCGATGCACTCCTCGGGCGAGATCCCCGCCTACGAGTGGGCGTTCAGCGACGCGAACCCGCCGGTCATGCCGTGGGCGGCGTGGCGGGTCTACCAGGTGGACAAGCGGCTGATGGGTCGGGGCGACCTGCACTTCCTCAAGCAGGTCTTCCACCGGATGCTCCTCAACTTCACCTGGTGGGTGAACCGCAAGGACGAGGACGGCAACAACGTCTTCGAGGGCGGCTTCCTCGGGCTCGACAACATCGGCGTCTTCGACCGCAGCCGCCCCCTGCCGACCGGCGGCCAGCTGCTGCAGGCGGACGGCACCGCCTGGATGGCGATGTTCTCGCTGAACATGATGCGGATGGCGCTCGAGCTCTCGCTCGAGGAGCCCACCTACCAGGACCTCGCCGGCAAGTTCTTCGAGCACTTCCTGCAGATCGCCGAGGCGATGACCGCCTTCGGCAGCGGGCGCGGCGGGCTGTGGGACGACCAGGACGAGTTCTACTACGACCAGCTGGTGCTCCCGAGCGGCGCCGTGCACCCGATGCGGATCCCCTCGATCGTGGGACTCGTGCCGCTCTTCGCGGTGGAGGTCCTCGAGCCGGAGATGCTCGAGCGCCTGCCGACCTTCGCCGAGCGGGTCGATTGGTACTTCAAGCGCCGCCCCGACCTCGCGAGCCTGATCTCCCGCTGGCCGGTGAAGGGCAAGGGCGAGCGCCGCCTGCTCTCGCTCCTCCGCGGGCACCGCATGAAGTGCCTGCTGCGGCGGGCGCTCGACCCCGCGCAGTTCCTCTCCGACCACGGCATCCGCTCGCTCTCGCAGCAGCTCCGCGACCATCCTTTTCAGGTCGAGGTCAAGGATCGCACCTATGCGGTCCGCTACTGGTCGGCGGAGAGCGAGGGCGAGGAGTTCGGCGGCAACTCGAACTGGCGCGGACCGATCTGGTTCCCGATGAACTACCTCCTCATCGAGAGCCTGGTGCGCTTCCACGAGTACTACGGCGACGACTTCCTCGTCGAGGCGCCGACCGGGAGCGGCCAGCGCCGCACGCTGCTCGAGATCGCCGACGACCTCTCGGCGAGGCTCGTCTCGATCTTCCTCCGCGGCAAGGATGGTCGCCGTCCGGTCCACGGCGCCGACCTCCGCTTCCGCGACGACCCGCACTTCCGCGACCTGATCCACTTCTACGAGTACTTCGATGGGGACAACGGGCGCGGCTGCGGCGCGAACCACCAGACCGGCTGGACCGGCCTGATCGCGAAGATGAGCACGCCAAGGCAGAACCGCCTCTGACCGGAGCGGAGGGGCGATGACCGACGCGAGGCGGCTCGAGCGGCGGCTGGGTCTCTCAGGCGCCGTGATCATCGGGCTCGGCGCCTGCCTCGGCACCGGGGCGTTCGGGGGACTCGCCTTCTCGCTCGATGCGGCCGGCGGCGGGTGGTGGCTCGCGATCCTCTCCGCGGCGGCGATCGCCCTCATGAGCGGGCTCTCCGCGGGTCGCCTCGCGGCGGCGAACCCCGTCAGCGGCGGAACCTACGAGCACGCGACGCGGCTCCTCCATCCCTCGCTCGGGCGCGTCGCGGGATGGCTCTTCCTCGTCGCGAAGACCGCCTCGCTCTCGGCGGCGGCGCACGCGGTCGCCGGCGGGTTCCTCGCCCTCGCGCCGCCGGTCGGCGCCTGGGGTCGCCCGCTCGCCGCCGGCGCGGTGATCCTGCTCCTCGGCGGACTGGTCATGGGCGGGCTCCGCCGAAGCGTCGCCGCGGTCGGGATCGGCGTGGCGATCGCGCTCGCCGGGCTTCTCGCGGCGGTGGTCGGTCTCCGCGGCGACGAGCGCCTCGCGGTCGCGGCGCCCGCCGCGGCGCCGGATCTCCCGCTCGCGATCGCGCTTGCCTTCGTCGCGTTCACCGGCTTCGGTCGCCTCGCGACGATGGGCGAGGAGGTCCGGAACCCGGAGCGGACGATTCCGCGATCGATCGTCGTGGTCGTCCTCGCCTGCGCCGGGCTCTATCTCCTCGTCTTCGGGTCCCTTCGGGGCTCCGTCGATCCCGGCGAGCTCGCGACGCTCGCCCGCGGCTCGGAGGCGCCGCTCGCGTCGCTCGCGGAGTCGCGCGGTCGGACGATCCTCGCAGGGGCGATCGCCCTCGCCGGACTCGCCGCGATGGGGAGCGTCGGCATCAACCTCCTCCTCGGCATGTCGCGGGTCGTGCTCGCGATGGCGCGGCGCCGCGACCTGCCCGCCGCGTTCGCGACGATCGACCCGGGTGGCTCGCCGCGCCGCGCGGTCGCGGCGGTCGCGGTGGTCACGATCCTCGTCGCGCTCGCGACGGGGCTCGGCTCGGCGTGGACCCTCAGCACCGCCGCGATCCTCCCCTACTACGCGATCACGAACCTCGCGGCGCTCCGGCTGCCCGACCCCCGCCGGATCGGTCGTCCGATCGCCATCGCGGGGCTCGGCGGGACGCTCCTCGTCGCCTTCCATCTCGCGTGGTCGGACCTCGCGATCGCCCTCGGCGTCTCGGTCCTGCTTGCGCTGGTTGGTGGTCTTCTCGGTCCCTCCACCTCCGGCGGCATCACCGGCACAGGCGGTGCGATCCGCGGCGGGTCCGGGCAGGTCCGTGGTCCTTCCGTCGAGGGCTGAACCCCGCCCTCCGTCCCGCCGACCTTCCCCGATCGGATCCGAGGCGCGAGCGCAGCGGATCCGGGAGGGAGCCAGCACCATGCGACGAGGCGGAGCAACGAGTCGGAGCCGTCATCCATCCGCGCCGCACCTCGCCATGTCGGGGGGCGCGTCCGCCCGCCGGGCGCTCTCGCAGACCTGGTCGCAGCTTCCGGCGCTCACGCAGGTCCTCGTCACCTTCGGCTTCGCGGCGATGGGCTGCGTGGCGTTCGCCGCCGCGGACCAGCTGCTCGGCACCCGCAGCATGTCGAAGGACTCGCTGCACCCGGTCCTGCTCGGGTCGGGGATCATCCTCTCGCTCGTCCTCGGCTCGACCGCCTTCCACGTGCGGAAGCGGTCGATGCAGGCGCGGGCGATCGCCGACAGCAAGCGCGAGCTCGAGCAGATCCTCGCCGCCGCGACGCGGGTCGCGATCATCGCGACCGACCGCGAGGGCGTGATCCGCCAGTTCAACACCGGCGCCGAGTGGATGCTCGGCTTCGCCGCGGAGGGCGTGATCGGCCGGCAGACGCCGGTCGTCTTCCACCTGCCGAGCGAGCTTGCGCTTCGCGCCGAGGAGGTCGCCCGCGCGACCGGCGAGCGCCCCTCCGAGTTCGGAATCCTCGTCGCCGACGCGGCAGAGCGCGACGCCGGCGAGCGCCACTGGAGCCTGCGCTGCCGCGACGGCGGCTCGATCCGCGCCTCCGTCGCCACCACCGCCCTCCGCGACGCCTCGGACCGCGTGGTCGGCTACCTCTTCGTCGCCCGCGACGTGACCCGCGAGCTCAACGCCCTCGCGGCGCTGCAGGAGGCAAAGCAGACCGCCGAGCAGGCGAACGAGACGAAGAGCCAGTTCGTCGCGAACATCAGCCACGAGATCCGCACGCCGATGACCGCCATCCTCGGCTACGCCGACCTCCTCGAGGACGAGGCGCTCGACGAAGGCTCGCGGCTCGAGCACGTGCGGACGATCCGGCGCAACGGCGACCACCTGCTCGCGATCATCAACGACATCCTCGACATGGAGCGGATCGCCTCGGGCAAGCTGCCGATCGAGATCGTCGAGAGCTCGATGCGCGAGGTCGTCGGCGAGGTGGTGGACCTCATGCGGGTCCGGGCGAACGCCAAGGGGCTCGCGGTGGAGGTCCGCCAGGAGGCGTCGCTGCCCGAGCGCCTGCGGACCGACCCGATGCGGGTGCGGCAGGTCCTCGTGAACCTCCTCGGCAACGCCATCAAGTTCACCGAGCAGGGCGGCATCTCGCTCTCGATCGGCGAGGCGTTCGAGGGCTCGCGGCGGATGCTCGCGATCCGCGTCGCCGACACCGGTCCGGGCATCCGCGTCGAGCAGCTCGACCGCATCTTCGAGCCGTTCACCCAAGCCGACTCGAGCAGCGCCCGCCGCCATGGCGGCTCCGGGCTCGGGCTCGCGATCTCGCGGCGCCTCGCCCACATGCTCGGCGGCGACCTCCGGGCGCGCTCGGTCGTCGGCGAGGGAAGCGTCTTCACGCTGACCCTGCCGCTCGAGGGCGCCTCGCGGAGCGAGGCGACGACGCTGCCCGGCGCGGTGCAGCCTCCGAGGGTCTCCCCGCTGGCTCCATCGCCGACCGCGGGCGCGACGCCGTCGCGGCGACCGGTGCAGCCGCCCGCGGCGATGCCCGAGCCGAAGCCGTCGCCCCGACCGCGGCGACGCGCCCTCGAGGCGCTCCTCGACGAGATCGCCACGTCGCCGGCTGGCGTGCCGACCGAGACGAAGGTCGCCGACGCGCCGGTGCCCTCGCCGAGCGAGACCTCACGACCGCAGCCTTCGCGGGAGGAGTCCGCTCCGACCTCGGCGAAGTCGACGGCGTCCCGCTCCGGACCCCTGCAGGGCTGCCGGATCCTCCTCGTCGAGGACGGACCCGACAACCGCCGGCTGCTTGCGTTCCATCTGAGCCGGGCGGGCGCCGAGGTCGCCACCTGCGAGGACGGTCAGCAGGCGGTCGATCGCCTTCGCCGCGAGGGCTTCGACCGCGCGTGCGAGCTCGTGCTGATGGACATGCAGATGCCCGGGCTCGACGGCTACGAGGCGACGCGGCAGCTTCGCGCGATGGGCTTCCGCCGACCGATCATCGCCCTCACCGCCCACGCGAGCACCAACGACCGCGAGCGATGCCTCGCCTGCGGGTGCGACGACTACGCGAGCAAGCCGATCGACGCGAGGGCACTCGCGGCGCTCTGCGCGCGGTGGCGGAGCACCGCGACCGCGAAGGCGGCGTGAGGCGGACGCGGATCACTCCGCGTTCAGCACGGCATCTCCGAGCTGCTCTCCACGGCGCCGCCACGGAGTTGCGACGGAGGGGAGTGAGGTTTCTCCCCACGGCGCTGTGGCGGGGAGGAATCCCCGAAGGACGCGCTCGCCTCTCCCGCGAGTCGCTCGGCGACGAGTGGGAGAGGTCGCCTCGCGAACGCAGTTCGCAAGGCGGGTGAGGGTGGCACGATCCGAGACGAGCGTCGCGGGGCTGATCGCTATCGTCCCTTCATGACCACCGTGGACGAGTGGGCGCCCTACCGCACCGCGCATCTCGGCTTCGGTGATCCTGAGTGCTTCTCGCTCTCGGTCGATCGCCGGTGGACCGCGGAGGACCTCGACGGACTGCGGTCGCTGGGGCTCGATGGTCCCTTCGCCGTCGTCACGGCCCACCACCCGCACGAGCGACGGCTCGACGCGGCGGAGAACGATCGCCGGCACGACGCGCTCCTCGCGGAGGTCCGGCGACTGCGGCTCCACTCGGTGCCCTGCCGCGGGCGGAGTCCCGATGGCTCCCACCGTGAGGAGGGCGTCGCCATCGCCTGCTCGCTCTCCATCGCGGTCTCGATCGCCCGACGCTTCGAGCAGTCGGCGATCTACTGGTGGGATGGATCCTCGCTGTGGATCGAGCCGGTGATCTCGACGCGGAGCCCGGAGCGGCTCCCGCGATCGCCGCGCTGAACTCGGGACTTCACCCCGCCTCCCCGTGGCGTTCCCACCGGGGACCCCGCGAGGGGCGATCCCGTATGCTTCGCCCCTCGATCGCCCCGCTTCGAGGACCGAGTCCTCGTCAATCCCTCAGGAGAAGACCATGCATCGACGCGTCGCGTGCATCCTCACCCTCGCCTCTCTCGCCTTCCTTCCGATCGGCTGCGCAGCGCCGGGTCTGCAGGCGTCCTCGAACGCCAGCAAGTCCCTCGCCGCCATGGGCGACTCGCTCTCGAACCTGCAGGCGCAGCTGAGCAAGTGCGCCGCATCGCTCGAGCCGATCGCGACCGCCGAGCAGCGGAACGCCGCGAACGACCTTCCGAAGCTCTTCGCGACCTTCCGCGAGGACTCGAAGAAGCTCGACGACGCGTTCAGCGGCCTCGAGAAGGAGGCTGCCTCGACCGACAAGGACATCAAGGGCTTCCTCGCCGATCGGCAGAAGACCAACGACTCCATGTCGGACGCGTCCATCAAGAAGATCGACGCCGATCAGATCGCCAAGATCAAGGCGGAGTTCGACTCCGCGAGCGCGTCCTTCGCCACGCTCAAGGGTCAGATCGAGCCGCTCAAGCAGTCGATCGACGACCTCCAGAAGTACCTGCAGAGCAACCTGAACGTGGGCGGCGTGAAGGCGGGCGCCTCGATCATGCAGGCGGTCGCCGACAAGATCCGAACCTTGGTGCCGATCGTCACGTCCGCGTCGACCGAGTACGCCGAGCTCGCGGCGTCGCTCGTTCCCCCGAAGGACGCGAAGTCCGGCGCCACCTCGAGCGCTGCGTCGAGCGGTCAGTCGCTGCCCTGAGCGTCAACGAGCCCGCGACCGGGGCGCTTCGCGGCGCTCCGGTCGCGACTCCTCCTCGGGTGGGGTGGCTGAGTGGTCGAAGGCACCGGCCTTGAAAGTCGGCGGACCCTCCGGGGTCCCGTGGGTTCGAATCCCACCCCCACCGCTTCGTTGGTCGATGCCGAGTCGGGCGAATCGAGCCGAGCGAGGTCGATGACCGCCGGGCGCGGCGCTCGTGCCGCCGCGAGCGCCGCATCCGACCGCCCTCGCGACGCTCAGAAGGTCACTCGCCCGCCGGCTTGATCGTCGCCACGTGCGCGACGATGTTCCCCGAGGCGGTGCTGCGGACGTAGACGAACGCAGCGCCGGGCGGGATGAAGACGTAGGTCGACTCGCCGGACACGCCGCCGCCGGCGTCGAGGATGAGATGCAGCCGTCCGCCCGCCGGGTGCGGGATGATCGCCGCGTGCTGGATCGCGGGGAGCGTGGTCCAGCTGCGGAGGTCGGGCGCCATCGGCTGCCGCGGCGCGGGCGCCGGAGCCGCCTCGACCGCGGTCTGATCCGCGGAGGGATCGGCGTCGACTCCAGCGTCCTCCTCGGCGACCACGGTCTCCTCGGTGGCGACGACCTCGCCGGTCGTCTCGTCCGCGGTCACCGTCACCTGCGTCGCCTCGACCGAGGTCGAGGTCCCATCGGTGGTGACCGTCGCCTCGGTGACCTGGATCGACTCCGAGTCCTCGTCCGCCGCGACCGCGACGTCGGCGACCTCGAGCGACCCCTCGGTCGAGGCGCCATCCGCGGAGACGCTGCCAGACTCCGTCGACTGCTCCGCCTCGGAAGCGGACTTCGCCGACGCAGCCGCGGACTCCGCAGCGAGCCGCGCCGCCTCGGCGTCCGCCGCGGCCTGGGCGGCCGCCGCCTCCGCCGCCATCTGATCGATCCGGCACGCCGCTGCGTCAAGCACCGCCGCATGCCACGCCGGTCCGATCCCGTCGGCGAACTCCGCGGCGATGACCGACTCGATCGAGCCGACCTGATGGGTGTCGAGCATCGCCCCGTCGTCCGAGATGACCAGGCGGGTGGGCCGATCCTGATCTCGGATCTGGAGGGCGGGCAACCGGATCGCGAGCGTCCCGAGGATCGGCAGGTCGACGCTCGAGGAGGTCTCCACGAGCACCGGCGCCATGCCCGCCTCGAAGAAGACGTAGACGTCGTCGCCCAGGGAGCCCGCCTGCGTCCTCTTGAGCATCGCCCCGGCGAGGTCGACATCGATCTCGTCGAGGTTCCAGCCAATGGAGCGGAGCGCGGCCTCGGCGCCGGCAAGGTCCCCGCCCGCCATCAAGGCGACCCACGCCGGAAACCACGTGCCCATCAGGATCCGCCTGCCGCCCACGACCTCGACCGCCGCCTGCGATCCCTCGACCGCCGCGACGAACATCTCGCTCTGCATGAAGGGCTCGATCATCGGACCGAACTTCGCGTCAAGGACGATCGGATCGGGACCGGAGGTCTCGACGTGGATGCGATGCTCGTCGGCGAGGACCCGCGCCGCATCGACGGCGGCGGTCACGTCGCCCCTCAGCAGGTTCGTCACCATCATCGACTGGACGAGGAGCACCTCGTCGGACGCCGCCGCGACGTAGGAGCCATCCGAGTCGTCGTCCGAGCCATCGGCGGAGTCCATGTCATCCATGCCATACGCGCCATCCGAGTCCTCCGCGTCGGCCGCCTCGATCGACGCCACCGCCGCGTTGAAGGACTCGAGGCTCTCGGTGAAGTCGCCGGCATCCTGCTCGATCGTGCCCCGCTCGAGCTGCAGGAGCAAGACGTCCTCCGCGGGCACCTCGACCATCGCGACCATCCCCGCCGCCTCGGCGAACCGTCCCTCGTCGTGCATCGCGCGGACCTTGTCGAGGGTCAGGAGGTCGGACTCCTCCGAGACCTGCGAGGTCGAGGAGCACGCGGCGAGCCCGAGGACGGCTCCGGACGCGGCGACGGCGAGGAACACGCGGGAGGAGGAGAGCGATGCTGGCATGTTGGGGCCTTTCCATGGACACATGGACACGCGGACTGCAAGAGGAACTGCATGGCGCCTCGCCGATGCAGGCAGGTCCGGCCCCGGACCCTCGGAAGGTACGGAAGATCCATCTCGTCGGCAACCCGACGTCCGACCGGGGTCGTCAGTTCCCGGCGCCGGTCGCATCCGGTGAGCTCGCCGCCGGCTCCTCACGCTGCCCCGCGCTCGAAGGCTCCGGTGGCGTGACCTCTCCCGCCGGATCGAGCACCACCCGAAACCCGAACGCGCCGCCCTTCATGCCGGCGATGCCGCGGTTTCGGTAGGCGCTGCGGCAGTAGTCGGCGCTCGCGAGCGAGCCCCCGCCGCGCAGCACGCGACCGCCGCCGATCTCCTCGTTCCAGACGCCCGAGTGGCTCGGGGCGCCGGAGTAGCCGGACTGGAAGCCGTCCTCGACCCACTCCCAGACGTTGCCATGCATGTCGAGGAGCCCCCACGGATTCGGGGCGAGGGAGCCCACCGCCTGCGGTCCGCTGCTCCCCTGCCCTTGGAACCAGCCGTGATCGAGGAGTCCATCGGGATCGTCGCCGAAGCTCCACGCGGTCTCGGTCCCGGCACGGCAGGCGTACTCCCACTCCGCCTCGCTCGGGAGGCGGTAGCCGCCGGCGTTGGTCCGCTGCACGCGGGCACGCTTCGCGGCGCCGTCCGGGTCGCGCTCGATCACCTCGAGCTCGTAGGCGGCGGGAAGTCCCTCCCGCGCCGAGAGCACGTTGCAGAACTCGATCGCGTCGAACCACGTGACCGCCCCCATCGGAAGGTTCGGGCTCGTCGCGTCGCCCCGCCCGAGGACCTCGCGGAACTGCCCCCGGGTGACCTCGGTCTGCCCCATCAGGAACGGTCGCTCCACCGTCACCCGTCGCCGCGGTCGCTCGGTCGCGGTCCCGACGCCGTCGGGACTCCCCATGAGAAAGGACCCGTTCGGAACCTCGACCATCGCGAGGAGCGGACGCTGGATGACCACCGCCGGGGTCGAATTCGTCGATCCGCCCTCGTTTCCCCCGCAGCCTGACACCGCCGCGCCAAGGGCGACGAAGGTGGCGGACCGGAAGGAACGCATGATGCGACGAAGACTCACGGCTGGCGATGGTACCGATCGAGGGCGTCGACCCCGTCGGCTCGCTCCCGCGCGGAGGTCCACGCGGACCTCAACCGAGCCGAGTCGATCCGGTACGATCGATCGTCTCACCCTGTCCTCCCCGGAGGCGGTCGCACCGGTCGTTCCGGTGCCCCGACCGCGGCGAGGTCCGGAACCCTCCGTGGCGAAGGCAGCACCCGAGCCAGATCCGACGCCGAACGAGAAGCCCTCGTTCGATGGTCCGCCGATCCTCCCCCGCGTCGCCACCGGCGAGCCGGCGGCGATCAACGAGTGCTACGACCGCTTCGGGGGCCTCGTCTGGTCGCTCGCCCGCCGCTTCTGCGCGAACCCGACCGACGCCGAGGACGCGGTGCAGGAGATCTTCATCGACCTCTGGAAGAGCGCCGAGCGGTACGACAGCTCGATCGCCTCCGAGACGACCTTCGTCGCGATGATCGCCCGGCGGCGGCTGATCGACCGCAACCGCCGCCGCCAGCGCCGACCGCCGATGCCGACCCTGCCCGAGCAGTCCGCGGCGCCGGAGGAGTCGATCGGTCAGGCGGAGATGAGCGAGGACGTGCGTCTCGCCGCCGAGGCGTTCGAGCAGCTTCGTCCCGAGCAGAAGCAGGTGCTCCGGCTCGCGATCCACCATGGCTGCAGCCACGAGCAGATCGCGACCACGACCGGCATGCCCCTCGGCACGGTCAAGACCCATGCCCGCCGCGGGCTCATCCGCATGCGGGAGATCCTGCGGGCGCAGGGCAAGCTGGTCGACGAGGCGGGCAACCGCCCCGGAGGCGACGAGGCATGAGTCAGACGCCTCCCGCCGGCATCGACGAGCGGAGTCTTGATCACGCGGAGGAGTGGCTCGCGGACCGTGCCCTGCTTGGTCGCGGCGACGCCGGATCGATGCCTCGTCGCTTCGCCGACCACCTCGATGAGGGACTCGACCTCGCCGCGGCGGCGCTCGACCTCGCCCTCTTCCCGCCGCGCGAGGTTCCACCCGCGGCGCTTCGGGCAAGGGTGACCGCGCGGCTCCGTGAGGTCGCCGCCGCCGCGAACGCCGCCGCGACGGAGCCACGGGCGATCGGGGCCTCCTCGACTGCCTCGACCGCCTCGACCGCCTTAACCGCCTTAACTGGAGGTTTCGCCGCGTCCAGATCCGGCTCGACCGGCTGGTGGGTCGCCGCGGCGGCGATCGCGATCGCCCTCCTCGCGTGGCTTCCGAGCCTCGATCCCCGCGGCGCGAGCCCCAAAGTCGGCGAGTCCGGCGAGTCCGCCATCGCGGCGCTCCGGCAGCACGCCTCCACCAAGGTCGTTGCCTGCGCCTGCACCGACGATCCGCTCTGCCGCGCCGACAAGGTCTGCGGCGAGGTGCTCTGGAACGCCGAACGCCAGGAGGGCTTCCTTCGTCTCCGCGGCGTGGCGGCGAACGACCCGCGCGAGCTCCAGTACCAGCTGTGGATCGTCGACTCCTCGCGGGACGCCCGCTATCCGGTCGACGGCGGCGTCTTCGACGTGCCCGCGGGGGAGGAGGAGATCCTCGTCCCGATCAAGGCGGCGGTTCCGGTGCGCGACGCGGCGCTCTTCGCGGTGAGCGTCGAGAAGCCCGGCGGCACCGTGGTCAGCGAGCGTCGCTTCGTGGCGGTCGCGCCGGTCTCCTGAAGCCCGAGCGATGGATGCCGGATGACTCCGCCGGGCGACGCGGTCGTCTGCCGCGCGATGGCTACTTCCGCCCACGCTGCACGAGCACCGCGAGGACGATGATCACGCCCTTCACGAACCCCTGCCAGTAGACCTCGAAGCCGGAGGTCACGAGCATCTGGTTGATCATCCCGAGGATGAGGACGCCGACGAAGGTCCCCCACACCCGACCGCGTCCGCCCGCCATGCTCGTCCCGCCGATCACGACCGCGGCGATCGCGTCGAGCTCGAGGTAGAGCCCGAACTGCGAGCTCGAGACCGCGCCCATGCGGGCGATCTGGGAGAGTCCGGCGAGCCCCGCGCAGAGCCCGACGATCAGGTAGCTCCACAGCCGCACGCGGCCGACCGCGATGCCGGAGTAGCGCGCCGCGACCTCGTTCGAGCCGACCGCGACGAGGTGCCGTCCGAGCCTCGTCCGCGAGAGCAGGAGCTGCCCCGCGATCGTCGTCGCGACGAGGAGCAGGATGCTCCAGAAGACGATGATCGGTCGGCCGTTCGCGGTCTCGACGCCGGGAAGCGGCACGCCGCCGCGACCGATCGACTGCAGCACCTCGCCCCCCGAGGCGCGGATCTCGCCGCCCTCCGCGAGCGCCAGCGCCACCGAGCGGAATCCGACGAGCCCGGCGAGCGTCGCGATGAAGGGAGGGATGCGCCCGAGCACGACGAGCCCGCCGTTGAGGAGCCCGCAGCCGGCGCCGACGAGGACGCCGGTGCCGAGCCCGATCCAGACCGCGGCGGTCTCGGAGAATCCCCCGCCCTCCTCGCCGACGAGGCGGTTGAGGAGGAGCACCCCCACCGCCGAGGAGAACGCGAGCACCGCGCCGACCGAGAGGTCGATGCCGCCCGCGATGATCACCAGGGTCATCCCCACCGCGACGATCCCGATCGCCGCGTTCTGGTTGAGGAGGTTCCGCAGGCTCTCCGGCTTCAGGAACACCTCGCCCTGCCAGACCGCGTTCACCGCGAAGAGCAGCACGAACGCGACGAGCACGCCGTAGCGCTCGAGGAAGTCCACGACCTTCATGCCGAGGGAGCGGTTCATGCGGCGGTCGATCCTCGATCGCGCGACTCACGATCGCTCGGCGTCTCGCCGACGCCCATCGCGAGGTGGACGAGCGACTCCTCCGTCGCCGCCTCCGCGTCGAGCACGCCCGCGAGGCGTCCCTGCCGAAGCACGGCGATCCGGTGGCAGAGCCCGAGGAGCTCCGGAAGCTCGCTCGAGATGACCAGGCACGCGAGCCCCTGCTCGGCGAGCGACGCGATCAGCCGGTAGATCTCCCGCTTCGCGCCGACGTCGACCCCGCGGGTCGGCTCGTCGAGGAGGAGCACCCGCGGTCGCGCGTCGAGCCACTTCGCGACCGCGACCTTCTGCTGGTTCCCGCCGGAGAGCGTGCGGATCGACGCCTCGCCCTCGGGAGCGCGGATTCCCATTGCGTCTCGCCAGCGGGCGAAGCTGCGGCGCTCCTCGCCGACCCGCGGGAACGCCCAGCCGTAGCGGTCGAGGGTCGCGAGGGTGAGGTTCTCTCGGCAGTTCATCCCCAGCACGACCCCGCGTCCCTTGCGGTCCTCCGAGACGTACGCGACGCCGGCGGCGAGCGCCGCCCGCGGCGAGGCGAAGCGGCGAGGGACGCCGTCCACCTCGACCGAGCCCCGCGCGAGGCGCCGCAGACCGACCACCGACTCGGCGAGCTCGGTGCGGCCGCTTCCGACGAGCCCGGCGAGACCGAGGATCTCGCCCGGTCGAACCTCGAGCGAGACGCCGTGCACGCGGTCCGCCACCTCAAGATCGCGGAGCCGAAGCCGCGGCGGCGCGTCGGGGACCACGCGGCGCGGCGGATGCACGTCGCGGAGCTCTCGTCCGACCATGAGCGAGGCGAGACGAGATGGCTCGGCGTCGGCGGCGGTCGTCTCCGCGACGAGGCGACCATCGCGGAGCACCGAGATCCGGTCGCAGAGCGTCCGCACCTCGGGAAGCAGATGGGAGATGTAGATGACCGCGACGCCGTCCGCGCGCAGGCGGCGGATGAGCCCGAAGAGCGCCGAGGTCTCCCGCTCCGAGAGGACCGCGGTCGGCTCGTCCATGATGAGGACCCGCGCCCGCTGGGAGAGCGCCTTCGCGATCTCGACGAGCTGCTGCTCGGCGACCGAGAGCTCGCGAAGCTCGCGGCGCGGATCGAGGGCGCAGCCGACCTCCTCGAGCCAGCGCCTCGACTCCTCGATCATCGAGCGGCGGCGCAGCCAGCCCGCCCGCCGCGGCTCGCGGCCGAGCAGCACGTTCTCCGCGATCGAGAGGTCGCCGACGAGGTTCAGCTCCTGGTGGATCATCGCGACGCCCCGCCGCATCGCCTCCCGCACGCCCGCGGGGGCGTAGGGCTCGCCCGCGAGGGTCATCGACCCCTCGTCCGGCCGCTCGATTCCCGCGAGGATCCTCATCATCGTGCTCTTGCCGGCGCCGTTCTCCCCGATCAGGCCGTGGACCTCGCCCGACTCGAACCGGAGCGAGACGCCGGCGAGCGCCTGCACGGCGGGAAACGCCTTCGAGAGTCCCTCGACGCGGAGCATCGGCGGAAGATAGCGGGCCTCGCCCGGACCTCGCGGGATGTTGCGACGCGGCGCTTGCCTGCGCGGCGGTCCGCGCCATCCTGAGGTGCCAGGGGGATCGGATCCCCGCGCCGCGGTGTCGGATGCCCGCGGATCGTCGACGACTCCCCGACTCCACGAAGGGACCGCGTGATGCTTCATCGATCCATGCGCGTGACGCTCCTCGCGCTCGCGACCTCGAGCCTCTCGACCATCGCCTCCGCCGAGCTCTTCGTCGTCTCGGGCGAGTTCTCGAACGGCTACTCGATCACGACGGTCTTCGAGACCTTCCCGGGGACGCCCGGCACCTTCCTCGAGCAGCCGCCGGTCCCGCCGCCGGCGCCGGGTCCGTGGGCGACGACCTACGTCGCGGAGATGACTCTGACCGTCCGGCTCGGCGGCTCGGTGGTCAGCGTCGGCTCGCCGATCGTCGCCGGCACCAGCTTCGACCGCTTCCTCCAGCTCGGCGTGATGGAATCGTCAGGCTCGTTCACGGTGCATGAGTTCGACGTCGCCACCATCACCCCCGGCATCGACACCTACTACTTCGCCTCGAACTTCGTGGACGAGGCGGGGCAGCCCTCGGCGACGGCGCTCGACCGCTACAACCTCTTCCGCTTCACCATCAGCACCGGCGCGGAGGAGTTCCTCGGCTTCGCGACGAGCCTCTCGATGAGCCCGATCCCAGCGCCCGGCGCGACGGCGCTCCTCTTCCTCGCGTCGGCGGTCGCTCGGCGCCGGCGCTGAGCGGCGCGGGCGCCGCTACATTCCGTTCCATGCCCACGCTCACGCTTGGCGTGCTGATCGTCCTCTCGTGCGGCCCGCAGGACGGCGCCACCGGCGGAATGCCGGCGCCGGGACCGATCGCCCTCTTCGACGGCGCCTCCCTTGCCGGCTGGCAGGGCGACCCCCGCTTCTGGTCGGTCGCGGATGGCGCGATCGTCGGACGCTCGACCGCCGAGGTCCCCTGCGCGCGGAACACCTATCTCCTTCGCGAGGGCGTCTTCGGCGACTTCGAGTTGCGCTTCGAGTTCTCGATCGAGGGCGGCAACTCCGGCGTGCAGTACCGAAGCCGAGACCTCGGCGACTTCGCGGTCGCGGGCTACCAAGCCGACCTCGAGGCGGGGCAAGACTACTCCGGCATCCTCTATGAGGAGCAGGGTCGCGGGATCCTCGCGTGGCGGGGCGAGAAGGTCCGGATCTCCCCCGAGGGCGTCCGCACCGCCCGCGCCGAGCTCGGCGAGGGCGCGGCGCTCCAGTCGGCGATCCGACCAGGCTGGAACGAGTACCTCGTGCGGGCGGTGGGACCACGGCTGATCCACGAGATCAACGGCGTGCGGATGGTCGAGGTGCTCGACCTCTCGCCCGAGGCCGCGCGGCGCGGACGCATCGCCCTCCAGCTTCATGCAGGTCCGCCGATGACGGTTCGCTACCGCGACCTCGTCCTCGTGCCGGTGGCGCCCTCGGACGACGAGGAGTCGCTCGCGCCGACCGCGGCGCCGGCGGCGGATCGCCTCGGGGCGGAGGAGGTCGCCTGGATCTGGGGACCTGACCCCGCCGCCCCCGGCGACGAGTTCTGGTTCCGCCGCGTGATCGCGCTCGACGAGCCGGCGGTCCTCGAGGAGCTCGTCGCGACCTGCGACAACCGCTTCCGCGCCTGGCTCGACGGGCGCGAGGTCCTCGCGGGCGACCGCTGGGAGTCGCCGCAGGTCGCGCGGAACCTCGGCGAGCTCGCGGCGGGAACGCACGAGATCCGCGTGCAGGCGTCGAACGAGGGAGGTCCCGCCGGACTCCTGCTGCGGGCGCGGTTCCGCCGCGCCGACGGCTCCACGTTCATGGTGCGGAGCGACGAGGCGTGGGAGTGCGCGCCGGTGGTGCTCCTGCCGGGCGAGCCGCCCGCCACCAAGGAGCCGACCGAGTGGCGCGGGGCTCGATCGCTCGGAGCGAGCCGCGCGCCGCAGGGACCCTGGCCGGATCCCCTCGCCCGGCGCGAGGCGACGCCCGCGGAGTCGATCGAGGTGCCGCCCGGGTACCAGGTCGAGCTGGTGCATTCGGCGCAGCTCGGCGAGGGCTCGTGGATCGCGATGGGCTTCGACGAGGACGGTCGCCTCTTGCTGAGCCAGGAGCAGGGTCCGCTCATGCGGGCGATCCTCCCGGCGCGTCGCGGCGACGCGCTCCGACTCGTCGAGATCCCCGAGTCTCCGCGTGGCTCGATGGGCTTCTGCAGCGCGTTCGGCGCGCTGTGGGTCCAGGGCGCCGGACCGCAGGGCTACGGGCTCCATCGCCTGCGCGACGCGGACGAGGACGGCGTGCACGAGGAGGTCGCGCTCGTCGCGAGCTTCGGCGACGCCGGCGAGCATGGCTCGCACGCGGTGCGCCTCGGTCCGGATGGGCGCCTGTACATCCTCAACGGCAACCACGCGCCGCTGCCCGCCTCGATCGCCCCGACCTCGCCGCACGCGCGGTGGGCGGAGGACGTCCTCGAGCCGCGGGTCGAGGATCCGCGCGGGCACGCGGTCGGCGTGCGGGCGCCGGGCGGGCACCTCCTCCGCGTGGACCTCGCGGGCGGGGAGTTCGAAGTCCTCGCCGCGGGGCTCCGCAACGCCTACGACTTCGACTTCGGTCCCGAGGGCGAGATCCTCACCTTCGACTCGGACATGGAGTGGGACCTTGGCCTGCCTTGGTATCGCCCGACCCGCGTCGATCACCTCGTCTCGGGCGGCGAGTTCGGCTGGCGAAGCGGCTCGACGAAGTGGCGGAACGGCCTGCCCGACATGGTCGCGCCGGTCGCGGAGGTCGGACTCGCCTCGCCGGTCGGCGTGCTGCACGGCGCGAGGCTCGACTTCCCGGTCGCCGACCGCGAGGCGCTCTACCTCGGCGACTGGTCCTACGGGCGCATCCTGCGCCTGCGGCTCGAGCCGGAGGGCGCGACCTTCCGCGGCACCTTCGACCGGTTCGTGACCGGGCGCCCGCTGAACGTCACCGACCTCGAGGTCGGGCCCGACGGCGCGATGTGGTTCATCACCGGCGGGCGCGGGACGCAGAGCGGGCTCTACCGCGTGACCCACGACGCCGCCGCGAGCCTCGACGGCGCGCCGCTTCCTCCGATGCCGGGCGGGGACGCGCGGGCGAGGCGCCGCGCGATCGAGTCGCTGCATGGGCGACCCGAGCCCGCCGCCGAGGCGATCGACGATCTCTGGACCGCCCTCGCCGATCCGGATCCCGCGATCCGCTACGCCGCGAGGGTCGCCCTCGAGAGCGCGCCGATCGACGCATGGTCGGCGCGGGCGCTCGCGGAGGAGGATCACGAGGTCGCGCTCCTTGCGCTCCTCGCCCTGCTCCGCGCGGGCGACCGCGGCGAGGCAAGCGCGGTCCTCGACCGCCTCGGCGCGATCGAGTGGACCCCGCTCGCGGACTCCGCGCGGCTCGCGTGGCTCCGCCTGCACGAGATCGCCCTCGCGCGGCATCCGGAGCTCGCCTCGGGAGACGCCGCGGCGCGGCTGCGCGAGCGGCTCGAGCCGCTCCATCCCTGCGGCGTGGTCGAGCTCGACCGCCTGCTCCTCGCGATCCTCGTCCACCTCGACTCCGCCGACGCGGTGGCGCCCGCGGTCGCGGCGCTCGGATCGCTCGACGTCATGCCCGCGATCGACGTGGCGATGGCGCTCCGGCTCTCGAGTCACCTCTCCCCCGAGGAGCGCGAGGCGCTCTTCCGATGGCTCGGCGAGGCGCGGCAGGTCGACGGCGGTCACAGCCTGCGCGGCTATCTCGACGCGATCGAGCGGGACGCCCTCGCCCGCGCGCCCGAGCCCGCGCGAGCGTCGCTCGCGGCGCTGGCCCTGCCGTCGCCCGTCGAGGTCCCGGACCTCGCGGCGATCGCGGGCGGACCGCAGGCGTGGACGATGGCGAAGCTCGAGCCCTATCTCCCGCTCGCCTCGCGCGACCGCGACTTCGCCTCGGGGCTCGCCGCGTACCGCAAGGCGGCGTGCGCCTCCTGCCACCGCTTCGACGGCGCGGGCGGCGGCGTCGGACCCGACCTCACCGCCGCCTCGAGCCGGTTCTCCCGCCGCGACCTCCTGCGGACGATGATCGAGCCCTCCGCGGACGTCTCCGACCAGTACCAAAACACCCGCGTGGCGCTGCGTTCCGGCGCCGCGGTCGTCGGCCGCATCGTGCGGGACGACGACCGCACGGTCGAGCTGATCGTCGATCCCTTCACCGGGCGTTCGATGAGGTTTCCCGCCGCCTCGGTCCTCGCCCGCGAGCCCTCGCCGATCTCCCCGATGCCCGCGGGGCTCCTCAGCACGCTCTCCCTCGAGGAGGTCCTCGACCTCCTCGCCTACCTCGAGTCGGGCGGCAACCCGAACCATCCGGCGTTCGCGGAGTGACCACGACCTCGGCGACGCCCCGCCGCTGCAGCGGATCCGCCGACTCCGCCGATCTCGTCCGCTGATGAGCGAGACGCCGAGCCTGACCCCGGATCCTGGCGCCCGACGGGTGCAGGTCGCCCCCGACGTGCGGCGAGCCCTCCGCGACGTGTTCACCGGGCGCTTCCGAGCGCTCCTGATGATCCTCGTCGGCTTGATGCTCCTGCTGCCGCCGCTCACGTCGGTGACGGTCTACCAGTACGCGCACGGAAGCCTGACGCTCGCGGACCTCGCGAGCCTCGTCGCGCTCGCGACGGGCATCCTCGCCTACTTCGGGACGCGGATGCGCTGGGTCCTCCTCGTCATGTTCGCCGTCGCCGTCGTCGCGACCGTGCTCGCGCGGCACGTCCCGCACCTTCAGGTCCCCTGCGGCATGGTGGCGCTCCTCACCTACGCGACCCTCATGGCGGCGCTCGCGGCGCGGATCGGGTACGACGTCTACCTCACCACGGACGTGAACGGCGACGTCATCTGCGGCGCGGTCTCGATCTACATGCTGATCGGATTCGCCTTCGGCTCGGTCCACGCCGCGATCGTGCTCTCCGATCCCAGCGCCTTCAGCATCCCCCCGGACCTGCTCGCCCAGGATCCGGCGCTGGGGCCGCACCGGGTGATGCTCTACTTCTCGCTGAGCACGCTGACGACCTCGGGCTACGGCGACATCACGCCGGTCTCCGACCTCGCCCGCTCGCTCTCGAACCTCGAGGCGGTGACCGGACCGGTCTTCCTCTCGGTGGTGATCGCGAGGTTCGTCTCGATGCAGCTCGCGTCCCGCGGCGCTACGAGCGGGTGAGGGCGCGGTAGCGGATCCGCTTCGGTCGCCCCGCCTCCTCGCCGAGCCGACGCTGGCGGTCCGCCTCGTACTCGCTGAAGTTGCCCGGGTAGAGGAAGACCTTGCTGTCGCCCTCGAAGGCGAGGATGTGCGTCGCGACGCGGTCGAGGAACCAGCGGTCGTGGGAGATGACCAGCACGCAGCCCGCGAAGTTCTGGATCGCCTCCTCGAGCGCCCGCATGGTGTTCACGTCGAGGTCGTTGGTGGGCTCGTCGAGCAGGATCACGTTCGCGCCGGAGCGGAGCATCCGCGCGAGGTGCACGCGGTTCCGCTCGCCGCCGGAGAGGACCTCCACGAGCTTCTGCTGGTCGGTGCCGCCGAAGCCGAACCGCGAGACGTAGGCGCGGCTGTTGACCTTGGCGCCGCCGAGGATGATCTCCTCGTCGCCCTCCGAGATCGCCTCCCACACGCTCTTCCCCGCGGGCAGCGAGTCGCGTCCCTGCTCGACGTAGGCGAGCTTCACGGTCTGCCCGAGGTGGAGGGCGCCGCCGTCGGGCTTCTCCTCGCCGACGAGCATCTTGAAGAGCGTGGTCTTGCCGGCGCCGTTGGGACCGATGATCCCGACCACCGCGCCCGGCGGCAGGATGAAGGAGACGCCGTCGAGGAGGAGCCGGTCGCCGAAGCCCTTCTGGAGCTCCTTCGCCTCGATCACCACGTTGCCGAGGCGCGGCCCCGGCGGGATGAAGATCTCGAGCTCCTTGACCTTCTGCTCCGACTTCTCCTCGACCATCCGCTCGTAGGCGGCGATGCGGGCCTTGCTCTTCGACTGCCGACCCTTGGGGTTGGTGCGGATCCACTCGAGCTCGCGCTGCAGCGCCCGGCGCCGCACGGACTCCTGCTTCTCCTCGGTCGCGAGGCGCTTCTCCTTCTGGTCGAGCCAGGAGGAGTAGTTCCCCTTCCACGGAATCCCCTGCCCGCGGTCGAGCTCGAGGATCCAGCCGGCGACGTTGTCGAGGAAGTAGCGGTCGTGCGTCACCGCGATGACCGTGCCGCGGCAGCGGGCGAGGTGCTGCTCGAGCCAGGTGACGCTGTCCGCGTCGAGGTGGTTGGTGGGCTCGTCGAGGAGGAGGATCTCCGGGTCCCGCAGCAGCAGCCGGCAGAGCGCCACCCGGCGGCGCTCGCCGCCGGAGCAGGTCAAGAGCGCCTGGTCGGGCGGCGGGCAGCGGAGCGCATCCATCGCCATCTCGAGCCGGCTGTCGAGGTCCCACGCGCCGAGCTGCTCGAGGCGCTCCTGGATCTCGCCCTGACGGTTGAGGGTCCGCTCCATCTCCTCCGGCGAGAGGTCGGTCCCGAGCTTGTCGTTCACCTTGTCGAACTCGGCGAGGAGGTCGATGACCGGCTGCACGCCCTCGCGGACGACCTCGATCACCGTGCGGGGGTCGTTGAGGAGCGGCTCCTGCTCGAGGTAGCCGATCTCGTACCCCTGCGCCGCGACGACCTTCCCCTCGAACTCCTTGTCGACTCCCGCCATGATCCGAAGCAGCGTGCTCTTGCCGCTGCCGTTGAGTCCCAGCACCCCGATCTTCGCGCCGTAGTAGTAGGACAGGTTGATGTCCTTGAGGATCGGCTTGCGGTCGATCGTCTTCGACACGCCGAGCATCGAGTAGATGATGCGGGTCGTGTCGTTCGCGTTCCGGGCGGGCACGGGAGCAGGCTTCACCACGGGGACCTCCGTTCGGGGGGCGGGATGGTAGCCAAGGCGAGGTCCGCCGACCGCTCACGCCCTCGCGATCGTCGGCGGAAGTCCGATCGAGACCCGACCCGCCACGTGATCACGCAGGACGACCCGCAACCGCGATCGCGCCTCCTCGACCGGCACCCCCAACGCCCGTGCCACGCACGTCGTCATGCCGCGCGAGACTCGTCCGTCCATCACCGCCGCGGCGAGCACCGCCTCGTGGACGATCGCCGCGGAGGATGGATCGAGACCGCGAAGGAGCGTCGCGAGTCGTCCGGGATCGTCGAGAGCCTCCGCCGTCGTCGCCAGGGGCTCGAGTCCGAGGACGAGCGACGCCAGACCGTCGTGGACCCGCTGCTTCTCGACGATCGCGCACGCCGCCGCCCGGGCGATCGCCTCGGCGATGCGCGGATCGGCACGACGAGCCTCGGCGCTACGGGCGAGCAGATCCGCGGCGCGGGATCGTCCGAACAGGCGAAGCCTCGCGTCCCGGAGCACCTTGCCGCAGAGCCACGCATCCCACGCCGCCGTGACCGGGATGCCGATCATGGGGAGCCACTCGCGCACGAGCACCCTCGTCAGGAGCCGCTTGAGGAGCACCCGCAGGATGACGATCGAGATCGCGACCTTCGCCTTGTAGACGAGGGCGGCGAGCCAGAGGAGCCACCGCGAGCCTCGCCGCAGCGGATCGATTCCGAGCAAGGGTCGCCGCGAGAGGGGAATCTCCATCGCCGCCTCGACGAGGGAGTTCATCGTCTCGCACTGAGCCGCACGGAGCGAGCGAGGCTCCACGCCCGCGACGAGCGCCATCCGATGCACCGCCCGCAGCGTGAGTCGGTAGATGAGCATCAGCTCCAGCAGGGTCACCAGCACCAGGATCACCAGCGAGGCGACGAGCTGATCGCGTCCTGGGTCGATCCACTCGACCACGATCGCGCCCTCCGCGTCTGCCTCGATCGCCATCGAGCCGAGCACTCCGAGCGCCGCCGAGAAGACCCCGATCACCGCCCCCCCGAGGACGGCGTTCCGCTCGACGCGTCGAATCGCGCGATGCTCCGCCTCGTCGAGGACGTGCAGGCGGTCGTCCATCGAGGGTCGGACGCCGCAGGGCAGGCGCCGGACGTAGGCGAGGGCGAGCCTCACCGGGACCGAGCCGAGCCGCATGCCGAGGGTCGGTGCCGGGTCTCGCGCTCGATCGGTGGTGGTCCCGGACTCCTTCAATCGTCGTTCCCCTGCGTGCCCCCGAGTCCCGCCCCGGACCGCCGCGTCGCGAGACTAGCGAGCATCCGAGGCGATCTCAAAGGTCCTCGTCCCTCTCGAACGAGCCGCGACCCATCGGTGCCGACCTGCCAGCGCGACGCCTCGACGGGCGGAACCGCGACGGTCATCGAGGCGCTGCGAGTATCGTGGCGGTCCTCGCCAACCTCCCGAGCCGCCCCGCGCCCGCCATGCCCTCCGCGACCACGCCCGAGCTCCAGCTGATCTCCCGCGTGGGACCCTCGAGCGTGCGGCGCACGCTCGTGCCGCCCGGACCTCACCGCATCGGTCGGCGTCCCGAGCACTCGCTCCCCCTCGGTGACGATCCCTCGATCTCCCGCGACCATGCGGAGCTCGAGTTCCGACCGGACGACGGGGGCGGACGCTGGACGATCACCGACCTCGGCAGCCGGCACGGCACGCGGGTGAACGGCCTGCGGGTGCCCTCGCAGCGACCGGTGCCGCTCTCCCCCGGCGACCTCGTGGGGATCGGCGCGTACGAGCTGCAGCTCGGTCGCGCCGACGACGACTCGCGGATCGTCGCCCGCACCATCGAGGAGTCGGCGGAGGGGATCTCCTCGCGTCCGGCGTCCTCGGCGAATCCCGCGGCGCTCGCCCAGCACCGACTCGGGCTCCTGCTCGAGCTCTCCGAGCGCCTCCACTCCGCCGAGGATCCCGCGGCGCTCGCGCGGCTCCTCGCGGACGCCGCGGTCGACGGGACCGGGCTCGCGAACGCGGCGGTGCTCGGTCTCCCCGACGCGGAGGGCGGCGTCGAGGTGCTCGCCTCCTGCGGCGCCATCGAGTCGAAGGGCGCCCCGCGCCTGAGCCGATCGCTCCTTCGCCGCGCCGCCGCCGGGCAGCTCGCGGTCTCCTCCGGCGGCTCGGCGCTCCAGAGCGACTCGCACAGCATCATCGACCTCGGCATCGCGACCGCGGCGGGTGCGCCGATCCTCGTCGGCGACGCGGTCGTCGCGATCCTCTACGCGGATCGGCGCGGCGATGCCGAGCGTCGCAGCGCCTCGACCGACGCCGCGGAGTTCCTCGGGGCGCTCGCCCGCATCGGCGGCGTCGCCCTCGCGGGGCTCCGCCGCATCGAGCTCGAGCGCCGCTACCGCGACCTCGAGGCGGACCTCGCGATCGCCGGCGTTGCGCACCGCACGCTCCTCCGCGACCTCGACGAGCCGCTCATCGGGCTCCGCGTGGAGGGACGCAGCCGACCCGGTCGCGTGGTCGGCGGCGACCTCTTCCTCGTCCTCGTGCGCGGGGAGCGGCTGCGGGTCGTCCTCGGCGACGTGAGCGGCAAGGGCGTCGGCGCGGCGGTCCTCATGTCGGCGGCGCATGGCTTCCTGCGGGCGGAGCTGGGGCGCCTCGACTCGATCGAGGCGGTCGCGGCGTCGCTCGGGGAGTTCGTCGAGCGGCACCGCCACGGCAACACCTTCCTCACCACGTGGATCGCGGAGATCGATCCCGCCGCCGGAGCCATCCGCTACGTCGATGCCGGTCACGGCTATGCGCTCCTCGACCGCGGCGATCGCCTCGAGTGGCTGCAGGAGGGCGGCGGTCCTCCGCTCGGGGCGGCGCCGGGCGTCGAGTACGGCGCCTCCTCCACGGCGTGGTCGAAGTCCGATCGGCTCCTCGTCGTCTCCGACGGGCTGGTCGAGCAGCCCTCGCCTCCCGGCGCCGGCGACCGCGAGGAGTTCGGACGCCCGCGGGTCGAGGCATGGCTCGCGGCGGCGCGCCGGGGCTCCACGGCATCGACGCGCCTTTCGGGGCTCTTCGACGCGGTGAGCACCTTCGGCGGCGGTCCGCTGCTCGCGGACGACGCGACGGCGATCCTGATCGAGGGTTGACGCGCGGACGTCGCGCGACGCCGGCAGCTCGTCGACCTCGCCGTTCAGCCGCCGCCCCGGCTCCGCCAGCTCGCGGCGCTCGCGTCGTGACCCTTGCCCGGCTCGGCGGCGTTCCAGTCCTCGTAGAGCTTCGCGACCGCCGCGGTCAGCTGCTTCGTCTGGGGATCGCTCGCCCCCCGCGCCGCCTCGAGGATCTGCTGCGCCTCGAGGAGCAGCGGCTCCGCGGCCGCGAATCGCCCGAGGCGCCGCTGCGACGCGCCGTGCGAGGCGAGGTAGATCCCGAGCGCCGGGTCCCCCGGCGGAAGGCGGCGCCGCGCGGTCAGCACGAGCCGCGCCAGGACCCGCTCCGCCTCCTCGTGCCTCGCCTGCTGCTCGAGCGACTGCACGAGCATCTGCTCGAGCCGGAGCGACTCCACGCTCGCGATCCCCCGCGCCGCGGCGTCGTCGATCATCGCCCGAAGGATCGACTCCGCCTCCGCGGCGCGGTCCGTCCGGGCGAGCGCCGTCGAGAGGTTCTGCACCACCGAGAGGACCTGCGGATTGTCCGGCGGGAATCGTCCGCGGAGCCCGGCGAGCGACGCCTCGAAGGCGGGCACCGCCGCGACGGCATCGCCCTTGGCGAGGAGCACCGCGCCGAGGCTGTTGCGGGCCATCAGCGATTCCGGATGCTCGACGCCCTGCACCTTCTCCCGCATCGCGACGACCTCGACGAGGAGCGCCTCCGCCTCCTCGAAGTTGCTCCGCTGGCGAAGCAGACCCGCGAGGTTCTGCATCGAGCCGAGCGTCTCGGGATGATCGACCCCGAGCACCTCCCGCTGCCCGACGACCGCGTCGCGCAGGAGCATCTCCGCGTCCTGCGGTCGATTGCGGGATCGGTGCATCGCCGCCATGTTGTTCATCGCCTTGAGGGTGCTCGGGGCGCGATCGCCGAACGCCTTCCGTGACCGCTCGAGGCACTCGACGAGCAGCGGCTCCGCGCCGTCAAGGTCGCCGAGGAGCCGCAGCACCAGCGCGAGGTTCGCGAGCGAGCCGATCGTGTCCGGATCCTCGTCCCCGAGGACGCGGCGCCGGGTCGCGAGGATCTCCCGCTGCTGCGCCACCGCCTCCTCGAGCCGTCCGCGCTTGCGGGTCAGCTCCGCGATCTTCTCGCGGGTGAGGAGGGTCGTGCGATCCTCGTCGCCGAGCGAAGCCCGCCGCGCCGCGAGCGCCTGCTCGAGCTGCGGTCCGGCGTCGTCGAACTCGCCGAGGGCAAGGTAGGTCCCGCCGATCACGTCGCGGAGCGCCGCCTGCACCACGGGATCCTCCGCGAGCTCCCGCTCGATGCGTCGGGACGCGTCGTCGAGGATCTGCCGCATCAGGGTCTTGTCGAGGTCGCCGGCCTTGGTGGGATCGACTCCCTCGAGGATGCCGGTCGTGAACGCGCTGATCCGCTGGCTGGTCGCCGCCGCGATCCTCGCCCGCTCCGCCTCCTCGGCGGCGAGCCGCTCCGCCTCCTGCGCACGGTCCCGCTCCTGCTGCGCGACCTCGCGTGCCGCCGCCTCGCGGATCGCGAAGAGGATGGAGACCGCCGTCGCGGTCACCAGGGCGAGGACGACGACCGTCGCGGCGAGCACCGACGCGCGGTGACGCCGGATGAACTTCGACGCGCGGTAGCCGAGCGAGGGAGGTCCCGCGAGCACCGGCTCGTCGTCGAGCACCCGCCGCAGCTCGAGCGCGAGGTCGTTCGCGGTCGGGTAGCGCCGGGCACGGTCCTTCTCGAGGCAGCGCATGACGACCCAGTCGAGGTCGCCCTTGAGCCGCCTCGACAGCGTCGGCGGATCCACCCGCCGCGCCTGCGCCACCGCCTTCGCCTCCTGGCTCCCCGCCTGCACGATCGTCGTGAAGCGCTGGCTTGGCTTGGGAGGCTCGACCTCGCGGATCGTCTTCTGGATCCCCGCGTAGCCGCCCTCGCGGAGCTGCTGCGCGTCGAAGGGCAATCGCCCGGTGACGATCTCGTAGAGCATCACCCCGAGCGAGTAGACGTCGGCGCGGGTGTCGATGTCGACGCCGGTCATCTCCGCCTGCTCGGGGCTCATGTACTCCGGCGTCCCGATGAACTGCCCGATCTCGGTGTAGACGGTGCCCTCGGTGAGTCGCTGGTTGAGCGCCTTCGCGACGCCGAAGTCGATGATCTTCGGCGTGGCGCGACCATCCTCGAACTCGACGAGGACGTTGCTCGGCTTGAGGTCGCGGTGGATGACGCCCTTGCCGTGGGCGTGCTGCACCGCCTCGCAGACGGTGATGAAGAGCTCGAGGCGCTCCTCGATCCCGAGCCGCTCACGGTCGCAGAAGGTGGTGATGGAGTCTCCCTTCACGTACTCCATGACGAAGTACGGGCGCCCGTCCGAGGTCGAGCCGCCGTCGAAGACGCGGGCGATCGAGGGGTGATCCATCACCGCGAGCGCCTGGCGCTCGGCGGCGAAGCGGTTGATCACCGACGCCGAGTCCATGCCCGGCTTGATCACCTTGAGGGCGACCCGCTGCACGTGCGGCTCGCGGCGCTCGGCGAGGTAGACGACGCCGAAGCCGCCCTCGCCAAGGACGCCGAGGATGCGGTAGGGACCGATCGACCGACCGACCGCGGCGCTGCCGGCGGCGGCGCCGATCGAGGCGCCCGCGGCGGGTCCGGCGCCCGGCGACGGCACGTCGGCGGTCGCGTCGATCCGGCGACCCGGCGACGCCAGCGTCTCGTCGGGCGGTCGCCGCGCTCCCGGCCCGCCGGCGGCAGGCTCGTCGCGGGCTCGGGATGGATCGCGGGGATCGGTCATCGGCGTCGGAGGCGGTCGCCCTCTCGGAGTCTATCGGTCGGGTTCCGTGCCCTCATGGACCCAAGCCGATTCGGCACGCCCACGACACGACGCACGACACGACGCGACCCCGGTCGGAGGACCGGGGTCGCGGGTGGAATGCGTCCGCCTCCATCGCGAAGGGGGCATCCAAGCCTTGGGAGCACGCGTCGGGCGCCCCGTCGAGGGGCGACCGAGGCGGGCGAAGCGATCAGCGGCGACGACGACCGACGAGACCCGCGACGCCGAGGAGCGCGATCGCGCCCGGAGCCGGCACCGCGGTGAGGGTCAGGTTGTCGAGCCGATTGTTGGAGGTCGCCGAGGCAGCGCCCTCGAAGACGACCCGGAGGTACGCGGTGGCGGCGCCGTCGAGGGCGCTCAGCGTCGGCACCGTCGCGGCGAAGAACGTGGTCGCGGTGGTGCCGGTCACGACGTGGAAGTTCGTGAAGTTCACCCCGTCGGTGCTCCACGACCAGGTCTGGCTGGTGAACGCCGAGCCGCTCGAGCCGCGGGTCGCGTAGCTGACGTCGAGCGCCGAGCGACCGGCCATGCTGAAGGCGATCTGGAAGTACGCGCCGTTGTTGCCGGGACCGCTTCCGCCGACCGTCCCGCCCTGCAGCGAGAGGGTGCCGCCCGCGATGACGCCGACCGGCGCGTTCACGGTGGTGCCGCCGAAGGACTGGAGCCACGTGTAGACGGTGTCGAGGTTGGCGTTCACCGTGGTCTCGTTGACGATGCCGCCCCCGATCGTCAGGTTCGCGGCGCCGACCTCCGCCGCGAGCGGGAAGACGCTCGGCACCGCGAGGTATCCGAAGCCGCCGCCGGGCAGGGCGTTGTTGTTGAAGGACCAGAAGCCGACCACCTCGGCACCCGCGGGGGCGACGAGGGTCACGACTGCCGCGAGCGCGGCGACGCTACGAAGCGTGCGAAGCATCTCTTCTTTCTCCTGACAGGGAACGGGCAGGGAACGGTGAGGGAACGCAAGGGAGACGGGAAGGGAGATCCCGACCGGCAGGGAACCGGTACTTGAACGTACTTCGCGGTCCGACTCGGGCAACCCGAAATCCGCGAGAGGTCTGGAAATGACCACGGATGTGGATTCCGTTCAGGACCTCGAGACGGCGTTCGATCGCCTCGGGAGCCGCGGTCCCGCCGCGGACCGCCTCGGGACGGTCTCGGTATCTTCCCGCGGACCATCCACTTGGAGACCTTGATGCAGCGTCGATCGAGGAGCGTCGGACCGAGTCCTTCCGCCTCCTGCCCGCCTCCACGGCGTCCGCGCCGCCGGCGTCTGTCCTTCTTCATGGCACTCGGGGCGGGATCCGGGGCGGCGCTTCTTGCCCTCGGCTGCAGCCGCGGGAGCACCGAGCAGGCGAAGGCGCCCCCGCCGCCGGTCCCCGTGGTCATGCAGGAGGTCCGGGTCTCCGACGTCCCGGTCTTCGGCGAGTTCACCGGGCGCCTCGAGGCATGCCAGACGATCGACGTCTCCGCGCGGGTCGAGGGCGTCCTCATCAAGCGGCTCTTCGAGGAGGGCGACGAGGTCGCCGAAGGTCAGGTGATCTTCGAGATCGACGACCGCCCCTTCGCCGCGCGGTTGAAGGAGTCGCAGGCGGCGCTCGCGAAGGCGACCGCCGACCTCCGCCTCGCCCGCGAGCAGGTGCAGGTCCGCGCCGCGGAGGCGTCGGTGGTGCAGGCGCAGGCGCAGCTCGCGCGAGCGCGGGCGGACGAGGCGCGGCTCCGCCCGCTCGCGGAGATCGACGCGGTGCCGCGGCAGGACCTCGACAACGCCATCGCCTACACGCAGGTGATGCAGGCGGAACTCGACGCCCGCGAGGCGACCCTCGAGAACACCCGGCTCTCGACCGAGATCGAGATCGCCCGCGGCGAGGCGGCGGTCGCCGCCGCCGCCGCCGACCTCGACATGGCGAACATCAACCTCGGCTACTGCACCATCGCCGCGCCGACGACCGGGCGGATCGGAAAGACCTCCATCGACGTCGGCAACCTCGTCGGTCGGCCGGACTCCTCGCTCCTCGCGACGATCCGCGTGATCGACCCGATCGACGTCTCCTTCGCGATCAGCGAGGCGGACTACCTCCGCTTCGTCAACACGGACGGCGGCACGCCGGAGGTGCCCTCCCTCACGCTGATCCTCGCGGACGGCTCGACCTGGAGGGAGGTCGGCGAGCTCCGCTTCGCCGAGCGGGTCATCGACATCCGGACCGGCACCATGACGATCCGCGGTCGCTTCCCGAATCCCGAGGACGTGCTGCGACCGGGCATGTTCGGCCGCATCCGCGCCGAGGTGCGGGAGCTTCCCAAGGCGATCCTCGTCCCCCGCCGCGCGGTGATGCAGCGGCAGACCGCCCGCTTCGTCTACGTCGTCGGCGACGACGGCGTCGTCAAGCAGCGCGGCGTGACGCTCGGCCCGGAGCAGGGCGGCGACGTGGTCATCGCGTCGGGGCTCGAGCCGGGCGAGCGGATCATCGTCGAGGGACTGCAGAAAGTTGCGCCGGGCAGCCGCGTGGTCCCCGCGGAGCCGACCTCCGCCGAGCCCGCGCCCGCCACCGCCCCCGACGAGGCCGCCCGCGGATGATCCGCTTCTTCATCCACCGCCCCGTCTTCGCGATGGTGATCTCGCTCGTGATCCTCATCGCGGGCGGGCTGTCGATCGGGGCGCTTCCGATCTCGCAGTTCCCGCCGATCAGCCCGCCGACGGTCGAGGTCTCCATCACCTATCCCGGCGCGAACGCCGCGACCGTCGCCGAGGCGGTGGGCATGGTGGTCGAGCAGGAGGTGAACGGCGCCGAGGGGATGCTCTACTTCTCCTCGCGGAGCTCCTCGGATGGTCGCTACTCGCTCACCTGCACCTTCGAGGTCGGCACCAACCTCGACCTCGCGACGGTCGACATCAACAACCGGGTGAACAAGGCGTCCTCGCGGCTCCCCGCGGAGGCGGTGAAGCAGGGTCTCAGCGTCAACAAGAAGTCGCCGGACATGCTGCTCGCGGTGAGCTTCTCGAGCCCCGACGGCATCTACGACTCGCTCTTCGTCTCGAACTACGTCACCACGCAGGTCTCCGACGCGGTCGCCCGCGTGGAGGGCGTGGGCAGCACGCAGATCGTCGGGCAGCGCGACTACTCGATGCGGCTCTGGGTCCGTCCCGACCAGCTCGCCTCGCTCGGGCTCACCGCGAGCGACCTCGCGATGGTCGTCCGCGAGCAGAGCACCCTCGTGCCGACCGGCTCGGTCGGCCAGCCCCCCGCCGAGGCGGGCAGCGACTTCCAGCTCGCGGTGAACGCCCGCACCCGCCTCTCGACCCCGGAGGAGTTCGAGGAGCTGATCGTCCGCACGTCCCCCGACGGCTCGATCCTCCGCATGAAGGACCTCGCGCGGGTCGAGATCGGCGCCCAGACCTACTCGAGCTTCGGTCGCCTCGACGGCGCGCCGGCGGTGGTGCTGCTCGTCTACCAGCGACCCGGCGCGAACGCCCTCGCCACCGCGGAGGGCGTGCGCACGCTGCTCGAGCGGGAGATCGCTCCGCGGATGCCCGCGGGGCTCGCCTACGAGGTCACCCTCGACACCACGCTCTTCGTGACGGCGGCGATCGACGAGGTCCTCCACACCGTGGTCGAGGCGTTCGTCCTCGTCCTCGCGGTGGTGTTCCTCTTCCTCGGGTCGTTCCGGGCGACGCTGATCCCGATGCTCGCGGTGCCGGTCTCCCTGCTCGGCACCTTCGCCTTCTTCGTGGCGTTCGGCTTCTCGATCAACACGATCAACCTCTTCGCGATCATCCTGGCGATCGGGCTGGTGGTCGACGACGCGATCGTGGTGGTCGAGGCGGTGGAGGTGCACCTGCACCACGGTCGATCGCCGCTCGAGGCGACCGAGAAGGCGATGGAGGAGGTGACCGGGCCGGTCATCGCGACGACCCTCGTCCTCTGCGCGACCTTCGTGCCGGTCGCCTTCATGGGCGGGATCACCGGCGAGATCTACCGCCAGTTCGCGCTGACGCTCTCGATCTCGGTGATCCTCTCCTCGGTGGTCGCCCTGACCCTGACCCCGGCGCTCTGCCGGATGCTGCTGCGGGCGCGGGGCGAGCCGCGGGGTCCGATCGCGCGGGGGCTCGCGGCGTTCTCGCGGCTGCTCGACCGCACCACCTCGGTCTACGGCCGCGTGGTGGGCGGTCTCGTCCGCAAGTCGATCCTCTGCATCGTCGCGGTGACCGCGATCCTCTTCGGCATCGACCGCGTCGGGTCGCGCCTCTCCTCGGGCTTCGTGCCCTCGGAGGACCTTGGCTACCTCTTCGCGGTGATCCAGCTTCCCGACGGGGCGAGCCTCGAGCGGACCGAGCAGGTCGCGGACCGCTTCGAGTCGTTCGTCGGGGGCGTCCACGGCGTGCGGCGGGTGATCAGCCTCGGCGGGCTCAACCTCCTCAACGGCACCTACGACAGCAACGTCGCGGGCTTCATCGCGGTGCTCGAGCCGTGGGAGGAGCGCACCACGCCCGCGACCTCGGTCGGGTCGATCATCGGCACGCTCGCCGCCGAGCTCGCGTCGTATCCCGAGGCGGTCGGCTTCGCGTTCAATCCCCCGCCGATCCCGGGGATCGGCACCTCCGGCGGGCTGCAGCTCGAAGTGCAGGCGCGGGCGGGGCAGCCGCTCGGGGAGCTCTTCGAGGTCTCCCAGCAGTACCTCGCCGACCTGAACGCCCGCCGGGAGATCGGCGGCGTCTTCGCGAGCTTCCGTCCGACCGTGCCGCAGATCGACCTCTCGGTCGACCGCGACCTCGTGCGGACGCTCGGCGTGCCGATCAACGAGGTCTTCGAGAGCCTGCAGATCTTCCTCGGCGGGCTCACCGTCGAGGACTTCTCGGCGTTCGGTCGGACCTACCGCGTCATGATGCAGGCGGATCCGCAGTACCGCCGCGGTCCCGAGTCGATCCGCGAGATCCACGTGCGCTCCGCCGACGGCGCGATGGTGCCGCTCACCGCGGTGGTCTCGCTCGCCGCGGGCACCGGTCCGAACGTGATCTTCCGATACAACATGTTCCCCTGCTCCGAGTTCACCATCGGCCCGGCGCCGGGCTTCAGCTCGGGGCAGGCGATCGCGGCGGCGCAGGAGGTCGCGGCGGCGCTTCCCGCCGGCTACGGCACCGAGTGGACCGGGATCGCCTTCCAGCAGATCCGCGCGGCGGGCGGGCAGACCCTCATCCTGGCGCTCGCGATCATCTTCGTCTTCCTCTTCCTCGCGGCGCAGTACGAGAGCTGGTCGATCCCGCTCTCCGTCCTGCTGGGGCTTCCCACCGCGATCCTCGGGGCGCTGCTCGCGACGTGGCTGCGGTCGCTGCCGATCGACGTCTACGTGCAGGTCGGGCTGGTGATGCTGATGGGGCTCGCCGCGAAGAACGCGATCCTCATCGTCGAGTTCTCGAAGATCCGCCGCGACGCGGGGGATGATCCGGTCACCGCGGCGATCGAGGGCTCGAAGCTCCGCCTGCGGCCGATCCTGATGACCGCGATCGCGTTCATCCTCGGCGTGCTGCCGCTCGTCCTCGCCTCCGGCGCCGGCGCCGCGTCGCGGATCTCCCTCGGCTCGGCGGTCTTCGGCGGCATGCTCGTGGCGACGGTGCTCGGCGTCTTCCTGATCCCGATGCTCGACGTCCTCCTCCAGCGGATCGTGCGGAGGATCTTCGGAGCGCCGCCCGCGAGGACGCCGAGTGCCGCCCCCGACGCGGTCCCGCCCGGCGCGGGCGGAGGAGCCCACGCATGACGCGGCGACGCGCGACGGCGCGACGGGTCCTCGTGCTCGCGGCGGCGCTCCTGGCGCTCCCCGCCGGCTGCAAGGTCGGTCCGGATCCGACGCGACCGGACGCGCGACCGCCGGAGTCCTACCGCGGGGCGGACGAGGCGCAGACCGCCGCCTCGCCCGCCGACCTCACCTGGTTCGAGCTCTTCGAGGACGAGGTGCTCGAGCAGCTGATCCGCGACGCGATCGCCGGGAACGAGGACCTCGCCATCGCGACCGCGCGGGTGCGCGAGGCGCGGGCGGCGTCGGCGATCGCCGAGAGCCTGCTCTTCCCGACGATCGACGGGAACGTCGGGATCGACGCGCAGGGCATCCCGCGGCAGGGCTTCCCGATCTTCCCGGAGCCTCAGGACCGCGATGGCTTCACGGAGAACCTCGGCGGCTTCGCCTCCTGGGAGATCGACCTGTGGGGTCGCTACGCCCGCGCCGCCGACGCCGCGAAGTCCGAGCTCCTCGCGACCGAGCTCGACCGGATCGCGATCATGCAGACCCTCGTCGTCGAGGTCGCGGCGGCGTACTTCCGCATGCTCGCCGCCGACGAGGCGCTCGCGATCACCCATCGCACCATCGAGAGCCGCCGGAAGTCCCGCGATCTCGTGCAGGCGCGGCTCGACCAGGGCGTCGCGAGCAAGCTCGAGCTCCGCCAGGCGGAGAGCCTGCTGCAGGGCGCCGAGCTCCTCGTGCCCCGCTACGAGGAGGAGCGCGAGCGGCAGGAGAACCTGATCAGCGCGCTCCTCGGTCGGAACCCGGGCGCGGTCCCCCGCGGCGAGCCGCTCGACCGGCAGGTGCGCTCGCTCGAGGTGCCCGCGGGACTTCCCTCCACGCTCCTCGAGCGTCGCCCCGACCTCATCGCCGCCGAGGCGCAGCTCGCCGCCGCGACCTCGCGGATCGGCGAGGCGAAGGCGCTCCTCTACCCGCAGCTCACCATCACCGCGGTCGGCGGGGTGAGCAGCCAGGACCTCTCGAACCTCTTCGACGGCAGCAGCACCTTCTGGGACGCGGCGCTCAACCTCAGCATCCCGCTCTTCAACGCCGGTCGACTCGAGGCGAACGTCCGCGGCGCGGAGGCGCGGGCGGACGCGGCGCTCCATGCCTACCTCCGCACGGTGCGGCAGGCGTTCCGCGAGGTCTCGGACGGGCTCGTGAGCCTGCGGAAGCTGGGCGAGTTCCGCCGGATTCAGGAGGCGCGGGTCGCGACGCTGCTCGATCAATCCTCGCTCTCGCAGGCTCGCTACAAGGGCGGGGTCACCAGCTACCTCGAGGTGCTCGACACCGAGCGGCAGCTCTTCGAGGGCGAGCAGTCGCTCGTCGAGGCGCGTCTCGCGGAGGTCGCCGCGGTCGGCTTCCTCTTCCGCGCCCTCGGCGGCGGATGGCCGCAGCTCGTCGAGGCGAGCGCCGCGACGGGGGCGACCGCGTCGCCGATGGTCCCGCCCCCCGCCTCACCTGACGCCTCGCCTGACGTCGCGCCTGACGCGACCTCCGGGGATCCCACCGTCGCGCCGTCGGCGCTCCCCGCGGAGGCGCCCGCCGCGACCGCGACGACCGCCGCGGTCGTGAGCGAGGCATCGCGCGGCGGCTGATCGACGACGGCGGAGGCGCGGCTCGGCACCCGACGGTCACTGCTCCGCGCGAGGATCTCTCGACGCTCGTCGCAGGCACCGTCGAACTCAGCCCGTCGCGCGAGTCCGGATCCTCACGGCATGCTCGCTCGCGATCTAGACCTCGCTCCGAAGCGAGCTCGGACGGAGCCGCTCGATTCTCGCGATGACTCGGTCGATGGCGACCCTCACTGACGCCACCGTCTCGCGGCGAGGACGCACGACCACGACGCCGGCATGCTGCGCCGGCGGCGGCCGACGAAGGTCGGCGAACGCCTTGTCGAGCGTCACGAGCACGCGATCCTCCGCGCCGGCGATGGTCCACAGACGATCATCGTCCGTGCCGGCGAGTCCCTGCTCGACCGCGGTAGCGACGTCGATCGCGACGCGGCGCAGGGAATCACCGAGCGCGACCGGCACGTTCTCGTCGAGCTTCACCGCGATCGATCCCCGACCGGTCACGCCGCGCCCCGATCCACGAAGTGGCGCTGCGTGGCGTCTGCGGCGTAGGAGAGCGCTGCCCGGATCCCCTCGAGCGTGAGGGTCGGGTACTCCCGGAGGATCGCCTCCGGAGAGAGACCCTCGGCGAGGTTCGCGAGGATCACCGAGACTGGGACCCTGGTGCCACGGATGCACGGGCGCCCGTGGCAGATCTCCGGAGTACTTCGGACGTGATCGCGTCAGTCCATAGGTCGAACCTCCTCGCGCCGCCGATCCTAGTCCCTCGCATCGTTGGCTCGCCGCCTTGGGCGGAAGCTCCGAGTCGGACCGGAGATCGCTCCCCCGCCCTGTCGCCCGACTACCCTGAGTCCTCCATGCCCGACCTCGCGGACAAGTCGATCGTGATCACCGGCGGATCCTCCGGGATCGGCGCCGCGACCGCGATCGAGTGCGCCCGCGCCGGGATGGACTGCGTCCTCGTCGCCCGCCGCCGCGATCGGCTCGCGGAGGTCGCCGCGGAGGTCGCGCGGCTTGGTCGCCGCGCGGAGCTCGTCGCCTGCGACATCGCCGACCCCAGATCGAGCGAGGCGATCCTCGACGCCGCGGAGCGGGCCTTCGGCGGGTTCCACGCGGTCTTCGCGAACGCGGGCTACGGGCTCGAGCGCGACGTGCTCGCGACGCCGATCGACGAGATGCGGAGGATGTTCGAGGTGAACTTCTTTTCCGGCGCCGATCTCCTGCAGCAGGCGGCGCGGCGGCTCATCGCCGCGGAACGCCCCGGGCACCTCCTGATGTGCTCGAGCTGCGTCGCGAAGTTCACGCTGCCGCGGCACGGCGCCTACTCGGCGACGAAGGCGGCACAGGCGATGGTCGCGCGGGCGATGCGGTCGGAGCTCGCCCACCACGGGATCGAGGTCTCGACGGTGCATCCGGTGACGACCACCACCGAGTTCTTCGAGGTCGCCGCCGGCGAGGACCGCCGCCACCTGCGGAACGGCATCCCGCCGCACGTGCCGGCGCTGTTCGTGCAGAAGCCCGACCGGATCGGCAAGGCGGTGGTCCGCTGCCTGCGCCGACCGCATCCCGAGGTCTGGACGAGCCACGTCGTGCGGCTCGTCGCGGGCGCCTTCACCGCGTTCCCCTCGCTCCAGGAATGGGTCATGCGCGGCGAGGCGAGGAAGTACCGGGCGCGGGATGCCCGGACCTCCGCCTCCAAGCCCGGGCCGGACGCGAAGAACGCCGGGCCCGCCGGGGAGTCCTCCGGCGGCTGAGTTGGTACCTTTTCCGCCCTTCCGGACGGCGATCGTCCGGACGGCGTCGCCCCCTCCTCGCCCGCGTCCCCTCAGGATCCTCCACCCATGGCCATCCGCGTCGGCATCAACGGCTTCGGTCGCATCGGTCGCCTCGTCTACCGCATCGGCATGGAGCAGGGCGGCTTCGAGTTCGTCGGCGTGAACGACCTCGTCCCCGCCGACAACCTCGCCTACCTCGTCTCGCACGACACCTGCCACGGACGATTCTCGCGGGACCTCCGCTGCGACGGCGAGCACCTCGTCTGCGGCGCCGCCCGCACGCGGTGCACCTCGGTGAAGGACCCGACGCAGCTCCCGTGGAAGGACCTCGGCGCGGACTTCGTGCTCGAGTCGACCGGTCTCTTCACCTCGGGCGACGAGGCGGCGAAGCACCTTGCCGCCGGGGCGAAGCGGGTGGTGATCTCCGCGCCGACCAAGACGCCCGAGACCGTGCCTACCTTCGTCTTCAAGGTGAACCACGAGCAGTACGACGCGGCGGCGCACAAGGTGGTCTCGAACGCCTCGTGCACCACGAACTGCCTTGCCCCGGTCGCGAAGGCGCTGCTCGACTCGGTCGGGCTCGAGGAGGGGCTCATGACCACCGTGCATGCGGTCACCGCGACGCAGCCGACGCAGGATGGTCCGAGCAAGAAGGACTGGCGCGGCGGCCGCAACGGCTACCAGAACCTGATCCCCGCCTCGACCGGCGCCGCGAAGGCGGTCGCGCTCTGCCTGCCCACGCTCAAGGGCAAGCTCACCGGCATGTCCTTCCGCGTGCCCGTCGCGAACGTCTCGTGCGTGGACCTCACCTTCCGAACGAGCCGGGCGACCACGCTCGCGGAGATCAACGGCGTGATGAGGGCGGCGGCGGAGGGTCCGATGAAGGGCGTGCTCGGCTACACCGAGCAGGAGGTCGTCTCGAGCGACTTCATGAGCGACTCCCGCAGCTCGATCTTCGACGCGGGCGCCGGCATCGGGCTGAACGACCGCTTCTTCAAGGTGGTCGCCTGGTACGACAACGAGTACGGCTACGCCTCTCGCTGCCTCGACCTCATCCGGCACATGGCGTCGAAGGGAGCCTGATCCGACGACGCCACGCGGTGACGCCGCGATCGACGCGTGCGCATCACGCGGTTGCGGCAGAGCATCGTGCGCCCGACGAGTGCTCATCGCCCACGCGGCGTTCGCCGAGTCGTGCTCGCCCTCGCGCCTTCGCCGCATGCGACCCGCACTCGCCCCGAGGTCGAGCCGCCCGGACGTGGAACGCACGCGCCGGACTCGCGCAGCACCGGACTCGAGCGCGAGATTCCAGCAGCACCGGACTCGAGCAGCCGCGGAGTCACGGACTCGAGCCGCGCCCTCACCTCGCTCGACCTGAGCCGTCATCGCCTTCGAGCCGCGCGGCGGCGCGACCGCAGGCGCCGATCCGCCCGATTTCTCGCGACCGACGCCTCGAAGGATCTGCACCTCTTGACGATCTGGCGGCACCCTCCTAGTCTTCGCGACCCTGATTGCGGGGTAGAGCAGCCTGGTAGCTCGTCGGGCTCATAACCCGGAGGTCGCAGGTTCAAATCCTGCCCCCGCTATTCGAAATCCGACCCCGGTTCGCCGGGGTCGGTCGGTTTTTCCAGCCTGCGGCCCGTGCGGTCGACATGATGGACGGTGTCCATGGCCGAGGCGACCCGCCAACAGACCCACGCACCCATGAGCCCCTACACATCCGCCAGCATCGACGAGTTGCTTTCGGCGATCCGCCGGGAGTTGCCGGCCCTGCGCGGCATGGGGGTGGTGCGGATCGGGGTCTTCGGTTCCCGCGCCCGCGGCGAGGCCCATCCCGACTCGGACGTCGACCTGATCGTCGAACTGCAGCCGGGCCGGGATCTCGTCGACCTCGTCATGGTCAAGCAGCATCTCGAGGAAGCGCTCGGCCTTCCGGTGGACGTGACGACTCCGAGCGGCCTCCGCAGCGAGGATCGCGAGGCGATCCTGCGCGATCTCCGCCATGCCGCGTAGCGAGGCCCAGCGGCTGCAGGACATGCGCGAGGCATGCGATCGCATCGCCGGCTTCGTGGCCGGGCTCGACTTCGCCGCCTTCAGCGCCGACCTGCGCACCGTGCGGGCGGTGCTCTACGACCTCGTGGTCCTCGGCGAGGCGGCGAAGGGCATCGCGCCCGAGACGCGGGCCCGCTTCCCGTCGATTCCCTGGCGGGCCGTCGCGGGCATGAAGGACATCGCGACCCACCAGTACCACGCGATCATGCTCGACCTGGTGTGGGATACGGCGACGGTGCGCGTGCCGGCGCTGCGGTCCGCGCTCGATGAAGCCCGTTGAGCCGTGCCCGAATCGCGGGACTCATGAACGGGACAAGGCGAGTTCGAATCCAGCGCCCCCTACTTCAAGAGGCGCGCGCGAAACTGGCGCGCCAGCAGGTTAAGAGTGAACGCCCTGGCCTCCCGGCCGGGGCGTTCGCGTCTAGGCCACCCGCCGCGTGGCGTGCGCGGTCACCTCAAGTTCGATTCCGGCAAGCGCGAGCATCTCGACGAGCGCGTCGCTCGAGAACTTGTCGACCTTGGCGCGCATGAGGTCGCTCACGCGCGGCTGGCTCACGCCGAGGAGGCGTGCCGCCGCTGCCTGGGTGAGCTTTCGCGACCGGACGATGCGGATCAACTCGGCCATGAGCCGGGCCCGCAGTTGCAGGCTGGCCGACTCAAGCGGCGCGAACCCAAGGTCGGCGAAGACATTGCCGCCTGCCTTCGTGGTGCGGTGGCGAGCGGGCTTCGTAGCCTTGCGCTTCGTGATGGTGGAGTTGCGTGGCATGGGTATTCCCTTCTTTCGACTTGCGTTCACGGCTTGGCTCGCCGCAGGGCGAGCATCTGTGCGTATCGGCGTTTCGCCAGGTCAAGGTCGGTCTTCGGGGTCCTCTGTGACTTCGTGCCGAAGGCATGGAGCACGTACACGGCCTCGGCGAACTTGGCGACGTAGATCACCCGGAACTCTCCAGGCCGGTGCACCCGGATCTCCATCACGCCCGCGCCGACGCCGCGGATCGGCTTCCAGTCGGTCGGGAGATCGCCGCCCTGCACCAGGGTCAGTTCCACGCCGATGCCGCGGCGGGCATCCTCCGGCATCGCGCGGATGTCGTCCAGAGATGATCCGAGCCAGTGGATGGGGCGGAGCACGACGAGAGTATATCGCAACGGATATACAAGTCAGGTGCGCGGGTTGGAGATGCGGATCGTCCAGTTCGCCGGAGCAATCTGGATCCCTGCTCTGGACGCGCCACGAGGGGCCGTCTAGCCCTCTCTGGACCCGAGAAGCCAGAGACGGTTCGAAGCCCGTCCAGCCCTGACTACTTCCCATGAGCGGCCGAAGGCCGCGTGCATCTGACGAGCGCGCGCGAAACTGGCGCGCCAGCAGGTGAAGAGTGAACGCCCTGGCCTCCCAGCCCCAAGCTGAATTCACGCGTTCGCGTTTTCCGGCGCGCGTAGCCGTTTTGCGACCCAAATCTGAAATCACGGGTTGAGTGCGCGGAGGTCTCGCGGGGTGGGCCAGAGGAGCAGCGCGGCCGAGTGCGCTGGCCGACCGTCGCGGAGCTCTCGCCGGATTGTCTCGATGCTCTGAAGTTGGGTGCATCGAGAGATCTCGCAACCCGAAAAGTCTCTGGTTCACGGTTCCAGCATCCGAAATGCACGAACTCATATGCAACCTAGGCGTTCCGGGCAAAATCCGGACAGCGCGGAGGCCGCGGGCCGCGGAAGTCTCGAGTGATGAGTCGGGGTGTCCCTGTGCGCCCAACATCCACCGCGAGCCGACACTCACGCCGAGACGCTTGATGCAGCTGCGGTCGAAGGCTTCACGCCTTCGTCTGCGCCCAACGAATGGACTTTCTGATCAATCCTCCGACGCCGAGACCCACCGCGATGACCAGAGCGATGATTGGCGCTGCCACGAGCAGCGTGCTTCGAATGTCGATCGAGAGGCTACTGATCGGAACCCCTTGCCACAATTGGTCGATCGCGATCACGACCATCGACCAGCCTACGAAAGTCCAGCTACCGATTGCGTAGGCGATCGCCGGTCGTACACGCGAAAGCCTAGCACACAACACTGCTGGCACAACGGCCAGGACGACGACCGGAGCGATGACGTTGAGCATCGGGAGCCACTCGTTCCGCTTCATCAAGCCAAACCACCATCCAAACGCAAGCAGCCCTGCAACCGCGACCCCGGCGACGAACATCGCCATGAGTTCGACTCTTTGCCGTCGTTTGCGAAGGTCGCACACGCTTCGCGGGTCGGAGGGGTCGATCGCGAGCCCGCATTCCGGACAACGGCACGGGATCGCATTTCCCAACGGCTGCAGGCAACGGCGGCAGCCGAGATGCACGGCGTGCACATCACTTGCGCCGTTTGAATCAGCGAGAGCGGACTGGGCTGGCGCGGCTCCTTTGCTTTCCACGGCATTCTCCTCAAGGTTCGGCATCTGGGACTTGTATCCGTGGGCGACGATTTTGTTCAGCGCCTTTTGACCATTTTCGTCAACGCCCGATCAGGCTCACGACCGACGCCAGCCCCGCGGACTGATGAACCGCCTGATCCACGAAGAATTCCGACGCCCTCCGCCAAGAACGCGGAGGACTTTCGTTTCGGCTGCGGAGAGAGAGGAATGGAGGCGTGCGCCTCACTCGAACTTCCGCTTGACTTACGTAGTCCATAGGCTGCAGTCGTGCCATGCGCGGCAGGATGACGACTGTCTACCGGGACTGGATCAACGGCTTGCGGGACCACCTGGCCCCTTGCCCGCATCCAGGTCCGCGTGGATCGACTCGTGCACTGGTCTTCACCCCGATTTGATGCCACTTGAGCTGCGAGGAATTCGGGCCATCAACCGCCTGCATTCCTCTGACCGAGTTCAGCGAACTCCCATGATTCAATCTTCGGGGTCAGCATGCCCAGGGCGCTGTGTGGACGCACGGCATGGTAATCGCTCCGCCACGAAGTCAGGGTTTCCTCGACGTCTTCGAGCGATTCGAAGACGTGCGCGTTCAGGCACTCCGCGCGCAGCCGCGCGTTGAACGACTCGATGTGCGCGTTGTCCGTCGGCTTCCCGGGACGGCTGAAGTCGAGCCTCACATCCTCTCGATAGGCCCACGCATCCAGCGCGCGCGATGCGAACTCCGTGCCGTTGTCCACCTGGATCACGGCCGGCTTCCGATGAGACCTCGACAGCCTGTTGAGCACGTCGATCACGTCGTACGCGGAGAACGATCCCCGGGCCTCGGTCGCCAGCGCCTCGCGCGTGAACTGGTCGACCACGGTCAGCACGCGGAGCCTGCGGCCGTCATGCAGCTGGTCGTGGCAGAAGCGCATGCTCCAGCGCTCGTCCTTGCGGGTCGCTGCGACCGACGGCCCGCGCGTCACCACGGCCTTTCGACGCCGAGGGCGACTTCGCCCGAGATTCAGGCCTTCCATGCGATAGAGCCGCTCCGTGCGCTTGTGGTTGACCAGCCAGCCCTCGCGTCGCAGCAGCACGTGGATCCGCGGCGAGCCCCAGCTCGGGCGCACTGCGGCGATCTCCCCGATATTGAAGTCTTGATCCGCATCCGAAGATCCTCCTGCCCTGGCTTCACTGACACGTAACGAATCGTCGCGCGCGAAGCGCAAAGCACGCGACATGCCCGACGCTCCGTTACCCGGTAGGCATCCTGCGCATACCCGACCAGCCCGCGGCGCTGGCCGGGAGTCAGGCTTTTTTTCGGAGCACGTCCTGCAGGATCGCCTTATCGAGGCTCAGGTCAGCGACCAGCCGCTTCAGCTTGGCATTCTCGTCCTCGAGCTGCTTCAGCCGACGCACCTCCGCCACGCCCATCGCACCGAACTTCTTCTTCCACCGATAGAACGTCTGCTCGGACACGCCGAGCCGTCGGCAGATCTCCGCGATCGTCTGGCCATCGACTCCTGCGCCAGGGCGTAGGCGATCTGCTCTTCCGTGAAACGCTTCTTCTTCACGCGAACCTCCAACCAGCTTGGAGGCCGAAGTGTCCCAGATAACTCGCAGCAAGTTTGACTCAGGAATCAGGGGGAAGACCAGACGGTCCGCACTGACTCATAGAGGTTCGTGGACATTTTCGCGATCGATAAACAGCACAGTCACGGACAAATCGTCCGAAATAGGTCGTTTCATGGGAACTGATTTGCATTGAACTAGATTGGTTGCATCGTTGGCGCCGTTGGGAGTCGTTGTTTCCTCTTCTTTGCCGGATTCCCCGTCCCGAATCCTGCTCTGAAACGTGACTTAGTGTCCACCCCTGAGTGTATCGATGTCATTCCAGAAAGATGAACGCCTCGCAAGCGAGGCTGTCGGCTCGTCGCAGAGTCCAATGCGAATGATGTCCGATTGCTTTGGCTTAATCTATCCACAGTTGCGGTCCATGGCTGCCGCATTGATGCGCCATGAGCGCGCTTCACACACCCTTCAGCCAACCGCCATCGTCAACGAAGCATTTTTGCGCTTGGCTGCGCTAGATTGCGCGAAGCACTTCGCGTCGGAAGCGCACTTGCTGGCGTACACGGCCACGACCATGCGTTCGGTGCTTGTGGACCACGTACGGCGTCGCTCATCGAAGAAGCGTGGACGCGGCGCCGCCGCCGCTGATGGAAACTTGCTTGAGTTTCTTTCTACATCCACGGGGAATGAAGTTGATCTCATTGAAATCGATGATGTTCTGAACGCGCTTGAGGCGGTAGATGCACGCGTCGCGCGGGTGGTTGAAGCCCGCTTGTTCGGCGGCCTGACTGTTGCGGAATGCGCTGAGGCGATGGGGCTTTCGCTCTCAACCGTTTCGCGCGACTGGCGATTCGGCCGTGCGTTTCTTGCGGCGCAACTTTCCGATGATGGCACCACTATCTCGACCGCTAAGGAATATCAGTGAATGCGAGCGCGACCACCATTCGACGCGCGCGAGCCGTCTTTCAGTGCGCACTTGAACTCAAACGCGACGAGCGGAAGGTTTTTGTCGAAGACGCCTGCGGCGGTAACGCTGAGCTTGAACAACTCGTAATTCGTCTTCTTGCCGTTGACGATACAGAGCCAGAGTCGTTTGGCGAGAGCGCGTTCGAACTCACCGCAGATTATTCACAAACCGCTCGCCGCATTCCGCTCCCGCAAGGCTACACGTCCGTGCGCGAACTCGGCGAAGGCGGATCGGGCCAAGTAGAGTTGTGCAGAGAGGACGCCTCCGGCGAGTTCGTCGCCATCAAGACGATTGATCTGCATGGCCTCGGTCAAGGTGGCGTTGATCGCGTGCGTCGTGAATGGCGCATCATGAGTTCGATTTCGCACGCAGCACTTGTGAATCTGCGCGAAGCTGGAACGCTCAAAGATCGCTACGCATACCTCGTGATGGATTTCATCGATGGCCTCGATGTGCGCACGTATGCCGAGATTCACGACCTCGACGCGCGCGGCATTGTGCGACTTCTGCTTCCGGTCGCAGAGGCGCTTGCATTTGCGCACGCACACGGAGTTGTGCACCGCGATATCAAACCATCAAACATTCTTGTTGGCGAGAATGGCCGCGCGCGGTTACTGGACTTTGGTGCGGCCCGCATTTCTACTGGTGGTGCAGTGAGTGTTCATCACCACACACTCACTGGAGAAATAGTCGGCACGCTCACCTACATGAGCCCCGAGCAGGCGGCTGGTCGCACACGCGATGTCGACGGCCGCACGGACATCTATCAACTTGCCGTGTTGCTCTACGAATTGGTTGAAGGAACGGCACCATACGAACTCGATGGTCTTACCTTTGCCGAGACGATTTCCACCATCGTGTGCACAAAGCCGCAAGCGATGCAGCGAACGCCAGAAATGGGCGGCGCGACACCAGCATTGGCAAAAGTGATTTTGAAGGCGCTTTCGAAGCGCCCTGCTGCGCGGCAACCCGATATGGAAGCGTTCATTCGCGCGCTCACTCGCGCGATGAACGAAAGGGGCGCAAGCGCCCCCGTGGACCAGTCTTGAAGTGCAAGTCTTGAAGTGCAAGTCTTGAAGTGCAAGTCTTGAAGTGCAAGTCTTGAAGTGCAAGTCTTGAAGTGCAAGTCTTGAAAAGCCAACTTTGGCGCCGTTATGGCTTGTCAACCAACTTGGGTAAGCCGAGTCAGCGCTGCTTGCTCACGCGCTTGCAGTTTAAAAATGAGCAGTGAGTGCGGCGTGAGTATACCGTCGACGGAGTAGCGTCCAGGAGTAAGGTTCGCCCGAAGCCTTGATGATCTCGGCAACACTTGGAGCCGTTCCGTGCCGAACGCATCGCGCAGCGTGAGCATGCCGCCATCTGCAAGCACTGTTTCCATCGTGACTCGGGCTTCCGAACTGTCCACTCGAAAGACAGTACGGAAACGCAAGTCTCTAGTATGCGCCGCTGCGAGCATTGCATTGGGAACTGCGCGTAACTCCACGCCCTCCAATTCGACGACGACTCCCGTTGCTGAAATCGTGAACCACTCCGACTCACAATCGACGCCGATCCAGGTTTGGAGGCGCTCGAAGCGGTCTTTCGTGAGGGGGACGGTGATCGGGAAATCGGGCGTCATGGGGTGTACCTTCGTGCACCGCTAGGCAGCGCAAATGCGTGACGCGACCTGTCACGACTTCTGGCGCAATCTCGAAATTAAGTTGCTTGCCGGTTTAGCTTTGGATCGCGCAACGATCACAAGCGGAACGACGGCTCAGGCAGGTTGTCCAGGCCTGCCTGAGAGCCGTTCGTCCTGTGTGTTTCTGCGGGTTCCGCAGATCCTGTCTGCCCGTTGTCCGACGGGTTCCGCCCCTGTCAGGCGGAGAGAGAGTGTCCACCTGAAGAAGCGCAAAGCATGACGGAAACCTGTCACGATGAAACGAGATTTTGCGAAAATCGACTTGGGACAATCTTGCAGCGATAACCAACGCTGCCCCACGCAAGGCTTGCAACTTGAACGCGTACCACGACAATTCGCCCTCGCTCTTCGGCGATGCCTTTGAGTTGCCGCCCTCACGATTGCCGAGTGCCTCGCGACCGAAGTCTGCACGTGTCACTGCAGATCCAACGAAGGCGTGCGAACCGGGCGCGGCCTTGTTGGAAGTCGCTCGAGCGCTGCCGAGGGCGTTGCATCTTAGAACTTCGAGTTAGAGCTTTCCAGGTTTGCGCGGACTGGTCTATCGCGACGCGTGCCGCGAATCGCAACTCGCGCGTGATGGGCTTGCTGCGTACGCGCAGCATCCACTCTTTCGTTCGTTTGAAATCGATAAGACCTATTACCAACCAGCAACCCGAGAGGAGTTTGCGCGATTGGCGGCACGATCTACGCGGGGACACTCGGCGGCGTGAGCATCGGCGTTGTTCCAGCACCCGGCGCGGTCGCGCTCCAAGGCGCGGCAGGCCTGGTCAGCTCGCGCCGCCGCCGCTGACCCTCACTTCGCGCATCCCCGCCGGCTTCGGCCGACGACCACACTTCTCGCCGTGTCGCCTTCGGGCGGTGCGAGCAGCAGTCCGGAGTGAACGCCCCGGCCACACGGCCCCAAACTGAAATCAGGCGTTCGCGTTTTGCGGCGTGCGTAGCCGTTTTGCGACCCAAATCTGAAATCACGGGTTGCGTGCGCAGAGGTCCCTCGCGGTGGGCCAACGGAGCGGCGTTGCCGAGTGCCTGGCCGACCGTCGCGGAGGTCTCGCCGGGGTGTCTCTCGGGGCATCGCGAGACGTTTCTGCCGTCTGAAGTCTCTGGTGAACGTTCGCGGCGCGTTTGTGTCTCTCGGGTAATGACCGCGGATTCGGGGGGCAATTGCTCGGCATGCGCTGCGCGAGCCGGCCACCGCACCCCGCGTGGAACGCTGGAAACGGGTTTTTACGGGCCCGTCTGCGAAAGTTGTTGATTTTGTTGTGCAGGGTGATGGAAAACACGCCTCTACGGAGTGGCACGGGTGTGGAATCGAATGTAGCCTGCTTGGACTCGTCGCGTGGCCTTTGTGATTTAGGAGCCTAAAAAATATGTTGCAACTCTCGATCCACCAGCTCGTTGTCCGTTGCCCCTCGCTCACCGCCGGGGCCCTGCTTGCCGTGTCCTTGGCCGGGGCCACCTCGGCCAACGCCGCGATCGTCTACGGCGGACCGATCAACGCCGTCGTGACTCAGGAGCAGTCGTCTTGGTACAACCTGGCGATCAATCTCGAAGGCACGAACTACGCCTGGGACTTCGTCATCGTCGGAGGGGGGCAACCGAACACCGGATTCGCGGCAGTGGGCAACAACACCAGCGTCATCGGGAGTCAAGGGATTGCTCAAAAAGGCCCTCTTCATCCCCTGTATGCAAAAAATTTCGCCCCCCCAAGCCCCATCGGTTCGACAGCCGGGTTTTACACGAATACGCTGGACAGGTTGATTCTCAAGAAGTACCCGGGAGCCGAAGACCCTCACGCCGAATTCCAGTCGGGCGGCGGGTATGTCGGGATCAGTTTCGGCGTGGGCGCGAACATCCGCTACGGCTGGGTTCAGGTTCAGATGGGTTCGCTCGACTCGTCGAGTTTCACCGTCGTCGACTACGCCTACGAGAGCACCGCCGGTCAGGCCATCTCGGCCGGCACGATTCCCGCCCCCGGCGCGCTCGCGCTCCTGGGCGCGGCAGGCCTCGCCGGCTCGCGCCGTCGTCGCTGAGCTTCACCTCGTGCATTCACGCCGGCCTCGGCCGGCAGCGGCTGGTGCAACATGGTCAGCAGGTGGCGGCAGGGGGCTCATGGTGGTTGCCGGCGTTGGGTCGGCCAGCGCCGCAAGGGCCAGCTGAGCCGCCCACACCATGGATTCGTGGGCCGCAGGGCTCATCCGGCGAAGGTGAGCGGGGCTGCGGCAAAGCAGATTTCAGCTGCCGAATTCGCACTGACGCGCCAATAACCTGTGTTTTCAACACCCCGATGCGCAAGGCATCGGATTCTTGAAGAATTTTCTTGCACAGCGGCGGTCTTGGGACATGGTCTTCACTTTCCGCACCGCTCCCTCGGCTCGGAACCCCTGCCGTGAGGCAGTGGGATGACCTGCCGGATCTCACTCCTGTCAGGTGACGTTCGTCCCCGTTTCCCTTTCATTTTGGAGTTCCCCCTATGCGTACCGCTCGTCTTGAGAAGCACATCACTGCTGCCGCTGCTGCCGCTGCTGTCGCCGTGGCCACCTCGGCCAACGCGTCGATCACCTATGTCCCCATTAACATGACCCTCACGCCCACCAGCGGGGTCTACGAACTGACTATCGATCAGGGCGATAGCGTGTACGGATGGGCAATCGGGATCCAGTCAGTCGGTCAGTTCGGCAGCTATTCGTTCTTCACGCCCACGAGCCCGCACACCGGCGTTGCCGCAACACTCTCGCAGCCGCTTGAGGCCAAAAAGTTCGTCTTCGAGGAAGGCATCGGTCAAGCGGACTTCTTCAACACGTACCCGACCGGCGGCAGCTCCAACGAAAACCTGGTTCTGCACAACTACGGCAACGGCACGGGCAACTTCTCGTCGTTCGGCGCCAACCAGTACGCGGGCTTCTCTTTCGGCACTGGGTTGAACACCTTCTTCGGCTGGGCGAGCTTCACCATGAACGGGCCGAACTCGATCACCCTGAACGCGATTGCCTACACCCAGGGCACGATCGGCGCCGGGATGATCATCCCCGCCCCGGGCGCGGTGGCGCTCCTCGGCCTCGCGGGTGCCGCGGGCACGCGTCGTCGCCGCTGAGCTTCACCTCGCGCATTCGCGCCGGCCTCGGCCGGCGGCCAGACTCCTCGCCGTGCCGCCTTCGGGCGGCACGAGCAGCAGTCCGGAGTGAACGCCCCGGCCACACGGCCGGGGCGTTCGCATTTTGCGGCGTGCGTACGGCGTTTTGCGACCCAAATCTGAAAGCACGGGGTTGCTTGCGCTCGCAGGCGCTGCGGGAGACGGCCACGGCACCCCGCGTGGAACGCTGGAAACGGGCTTGCGATCGCGAAATCTGGAATTCTGGCAAAAATCGTGACGCGGTGAAAGGGGAATTTGCGCCTACGCAAGTGGAGCGTGTTGTATCGCCCCCCGCAGTGTGCCGGTGCTGGCATCGCAAGACGATCTCGACTCGCCCAATTGGGCAGTCACGGGACAAGGGCCGTCGCCGACGGACTCGGCTGTGTAATGGAACCAAGGAGACACAGATGCAGAGCAATACATTGAAGAAGTCCGCCGTGGGCTCCATCGCAACAGCAGTGATCGTCACGGGCGTCCTCGCGACCCCCGCGACGGCGTCCTACAGCTTCACCAACTACACCACTACCAACGGGCTCGGGAACAACGTCGTCCGCGGCGTCTACGCGAGCGGCAGCACGATCTACGCGGCGACGTTTGGCGGCTTGAGCGTCTCCTCGGACGGCGGCAGCACCTGGAACAACCGCACCGCTACCAACGGGCTCGGGAGCAACAACGTCCGCGGCGTCTACGCGAGCGGCAGCACGATCTACGCGGCGACCAGTAACGGCCTGAGCGTCTCCTCGAACGGCGGTACGAGCTGGACCAACCGCACCACTACCAACGGGCTCGGGAGCAACATCGTCTCCGGCGTCTACGCGAGCGGCAGCACGATCTACGCGGCGACGGGCGGCGGCTTGAGCGTCTCCTCGGACGGCGGCAGCACCTGGAACAACCGCACCACTGCCAACAGCGGGCTCGGGAGCGACTTCGTCAACGGCGTCTACGCGATCGGCAGCACGATCTACGCGGCGACGTTTGGCGGCGGCTTGAGCGTCTCCTCGAACGGCGGTACGAGCTGGACCAACCGCACCACTACCAACGGGCTCGGGAGCAACATCGTCTCCGGCGTCTACGCGAGCGGCAGCACGATTTATGCGGCGACCAGTAACGGCCTGAGCGTCTCCTCGGACGGCGGTAGCACCTGGAACAACCGCACCATTGCCAACAGCGGGCTCGGGAACGACTACGTCCTCGGCGTCTACGCGATCGGCAGCACGATCTACGCGGCGACGGATGGCGGCCTGAGCGTCTCCTCGAACGGCGGTACGAACTGGACCAACTACACCACTGCCAACGGGCTCGGGAGCGACTCCGTCACCGGCGTCTACGCGATCGGCAGCACGATCTACGCGGCGACGGGTGGCGGCTTGAGCGTTGGCGTTGTCCCCGCCCCCGGCGCGCTCGCGCTCCTGGGCGCGGCAGGCCTCGTCAGCTCGCGCCGTCGTCGCTGACACTCCCCTCGCGCATCTCCGCCGGC